>JABMSA010000149.1 GCA_013202185.1 Planctomycetota bacterium | reverse complement strand
TCTCCCTCTACCTTCATTATACACTTTTAAAAGCCTTATGTCTAACAAGTTTGTAACAGCTTCAAAATAATGCACAGATGCAAAATAATTTTTTTCTTGCGCCCAGTGCTGACGCCAGAATCTCGAAGGCGATTTTTTTCGGGCGAAAGATTTTTCAGAAATCGATCGGCGAAAAGGGGCGTTTTTAGCGCTTTATATGCGGGATGCGCCCCTCGCGCAGGCGAAAATGGACGAAAATGTGCCGTCGGATGGCAATTCTGCCGCCCTCTGCGAGGGCTCTCTGTTGCGGGGGCACATGTTCCACGGGCTCAGGAGCGGCATGAGATTGGCGTGCGACAACGTAACGCGAGAGTCTGTCTCGGGCTGCGGATCGGCGCCGGACGGATTCCGGCGCTGCCACGGAGTGGACCCCGTGGTCGAACCCCAGCAGTCTGACAAGTCTGACAGGTCTGACAAGTCGGACGGCTCTGACCCTGGGAGCAGGGGTCGGGGGTGAGGGCGCCGCGCTGCCTACGGGCGCCGGACGAATCCCCGTGCCAGATGCCATGCCCCACGCCGCAAAAGAGGAATGCAGAAGAATCGTCTTGGCTTTCGTCGGGGCAACGTTATAATGCTTTCTGATGAGGACGTAACGCAGACGGAACGCCGGCAGCATACTATGAGCAGGCGTTTCTCAACGGTCCGCCGAAGCTGTTTCTGCATCAACTGGAGGAGCGACGAGCGCAGTTTCCGTTACCTGTTGAGTGAGAAGAATGAAAGGTAAAATGACATGGAAAATGTGAAAGTCAAGTCTGGGAAAGGGATGGCCATTGCAAGTGTTGTCGTCCTGGCAATCGACGTTATCGGCCTGCTTCTTGTCGGCGGATTTACTCTTTTAGCGAACTGCATGGTTCCGCCCGGCGCTGCAGGCACACCCGAAAGTGCGCTTCAGGTGATCGCATTTTTCCTTTTCTCGATTCCTTTAGCCGCATGCGCAGGAATATTCCTGTCATTGATTCTAATCCTGATTCTGAAGGAGATATTCATCCGAGCCAAGACCGCGAAGTTGGTGATCAACTTGGCGGTGGCGGCCGGATTGGGAGGAATTGCCTCTCTATTCATCTCATTCTGAGTCATCGCCTGTTTCCGCGTCTGATTGAGTTGATGACTGATTTATCCCAGCCAGTGAGGTGACGGCTATGCCTCGAGATGGAGAAAGATAGTCAATGTCCCTACAGGCAAATGACAAGCAGGTCGTCCGCGACCTTGCGAAGAAGGTTGCCGAGATCGCCGGCCTGCCCGTACACGGCCAAAAGCGTGATATGTGGATGCGCCTGAATCGCCTGGAGCGGCTCAGACCCTTGGTCCATCTCCAGGCCATCGACGCCAGCATTTGGGCGGAGCTGATTCCCGACGATCACCTTCAGGCCGGCGATGCCTTCTGCCGCGGGCAGGAGATGGCGCTGCGCACGAAGATATACTGCTGGGAAAACTTCCCGGATGACCGCGTTGTGGACGATGTTGTCGCGTGCCCGATCGTCATCCACGGGGACAGTCTCAGCACGGATTTCAGCATGCAGATGAAGATGCAACGACCCGCGATGCAGTTCGGCGCGGGGCTCTTCAAATGCATCATTGAGAGAGAGAGTGATATTGACAAGATACAGGCGAACCCCGAGGTGCGGGTAGACTGGGAAGAGACCGAACGCAACTATGAGCGCCTCTGCGACCTCTACGATGGTATCCTGCGGGTGGAGAAGCGCGGCCCGGACTTCTTCTGGCTGACCGTCATGGACCGGTTCATGACATGGCGAGGCATTGAGCAGATGTTCTTTGACCTCATCGAGCGCCCGCGATGGGTGCACCAGGCCCTGGAGCGCATCACGGTCGGGCATCTCAGCAGCATCGAACAGATAGAGAAGCTCAATGTCCTGTCGCCGGGCAACGGAAACACAGGCCTGGGCTCGGGCGGCTATGCGTGGACCGACCAGTTACCTCAGCCCGACTTTGACGGGGAGCATGTCCGCCTCAAGGACATCTGGGGCCGCTGCGCCACGCAGATTTTCACCGAGTGCATCTCACCCGAAATGCACGACGAGTTTGCCATTCAATACGAAAAGCGGCTCCTCGAACGTTTCGGCCTGAGCGCCTACGGCTGTTGCGAGCCTCTGCACCGCAAGATGCACTTCATTCGCCAGATCAAGAATCTGCGTCGCGTTTCGATGAGCCCGTGGGTCGACATCGACATTGCCGCTGCCGCGGTAGGCAAGGATTACGTCTACACACTCAAGCCGAATCCTGCCATCCTGAGTATGGAGGGTTGGCACCCCGATCTCGCCCGATCAGAACTGAGCAGCGCACTCGAGAAGACGCGGGAGAACATCGTCGAGGTCACCCTGCAGGACATCCACACCGTGCGAAATGAACCGCACCGTCTTACCGAGTGGACCGAAATGGCGATCCAACTGGCGGAGGAATACGCCTGAGAGGCGCCGGGCGCAACTGAGTCATGGCACAAAGGCGCTTCTGAATCTCCTTGGACAGCAGGCACGGCCGGATATAATCATGATAGTTACAGATCACGCGGAGCAGAATTGTCCCCGCGGCTGCCGCTGATCCGCCGGGGCGTTCGACGACGAAGAAGACCCAATGCCTGAGTTTACTGAAGCGTATCGCAAGATCGGCGATCCTGAGGATCGGTTCGACATCGCCTTTCGGCAGCGCCAGGGCGCGAAGGCTATTTTCCAGGCGGCGTTGGAATTGATAATAAACTCGCAGATCGTGAGGCAAGGACATGCTGACGAGCCCAGACTTCAGAGAACTGTTGAGCATTTTCAAAAGCTAAAATGAACACAGACCGTCCGCCGCTACCCTAACGGCCACGGCAAGCCTGAAACACACCCACCAAAAGGCAAACAAATGAAAAGCAAGATCGGACTTCTTGCGAGGGGGATCGAACAGTACTGGAC
>JABMSA010000148.1 GCA_013202185.1 Planctomycetota bacterium | reverse complement strand
GTTCCAACTCTTGCTGAATCGTCGGCGCCGCTTGCGAGATGCACACGCGATGGATGTACGTGATGACCGCAAGCGTCACGGCAAACACAATCATCCGCTGGCGCGCTTGTGTCGGTTTGCCGAGCGACCCAGCATTGGCCGGCGTGAGCGAGCGCCCGAGCGGACCCGCTGTGGCACGTTTCTCTTCGTTCGGCTCGCGGTCAATCTGCATCGTTCACGTCCGTTCTGGGAAAAAAGGCCCGATCAGAAGCCGGCTGGCGCAGCGTAGCAGCCGACGCCCTGCTTGGCAAGCAGCGAAAGACGGATAAGAGCGCAAGAGACGGCCGATAAGAGGATTCAGGCACTGCAAGGTAACCACCGGGAAACAACACCGCCCCGTCACAGCCGCACATACCGATAGAACGTCGACCGCGAGATCCGCAGTGTCTTGCAGATGTCGTCGATCTCCAAGCTCTTGTCGGCGTGCAGCTTCTTGGGGGATAGAGGCTAGAAAATGCCAAGAAATCCTCACGCGCTAGACGCGGAGGGGGGGCGCGATGTTACAATAGTGATCACCATGAACTCTGATCGTCTTCAGGTTCACCGTGAATGGGAAATGTCGGGTCAAAGGAACCACAAGATGCAATGGCGAAGTCTGGGTTCGATCTATGCGGCTACGTTAGGCTCCTATCCTTCACGAGTGATGCCCTGAGACAGGCTTTCCCATGTTTACACGCCGAGAAATGCTCAAGGTGACTGCGCGGATGGGCGCGGTTTGCACGTTGCCATCCTTGGCACACCTGGCCTTTGCGGCGGAACACCCTGGCGTTGAGGTCAACGACGCGTCATCGAGACGAAACCGGACACTCGTCCAAAAGATCGCAAGGATGAAGCTGAAGGATTCGATGGAGCTGGGAGGCGAGCATCTGTTAGGATGGCTCAACCCGGAAAGGGACTATCTACCGACAGGCAGCTGGGCAATCACGCACGATCTGGCTCGCTGGTGGGACGCCATGCTGCGTTTGGAGGCGGCCACCGGGTTCGTCATTCCCGGTCACATCGAGGGCGCGAGCCTGCGCAATCTACACTGGCTCACCGACAATCCGGACGGGCTGCTATGGGTACCGCCCGGGCTGGACTGGCAGAAAATGAAGTTCGAGCTCCACAGTCTTCGCGAAGGCATTCTAACCTTCGCGGCACTGACACATTTTCGCGGCAGCGCCTGGGCGAGGCAAGCCGGTCATCGCTATCTGGAGTCGATCAACCGCGCGCTCAAGCCCGATTGTTCGTGGGATGTGCACGCGTTTGAATACGCAAGACAATACGCGGACGGAGCGAATGTGGAACCCGCGCACTCCCCCGAAAACGAGACTCGCTTCCAACTGACCGTCTCGCACGGGCGCTGTATCGAGGCACTGATATGGTTTTATGAGTGGACGGGAGACCCGTTGGCCATGGAGCTGGCGGATCGCCTGGCGAAATTTCACCTCGGGTACGCCACCAATGCCGCGGGCACTGTGCCCGAGTATCTCGCAGCCGCAGACGCCCCTCCCGGAGACCGGCAGTCGCATCTCTACACCTTGTGCGGGCTGTTGCTCTACGGAGTGGAGACTCACCAGTCGGAGTACGTCGATGCGGTCGTACGCACGTATCGGATCGGCGTGCCCGACCTGGTCAACGAATGCGGCTGGGTGGCGCACGATCTCGGGCTCCCGCGATTCCACGACCAGACGGGGAATCCGCTGGCCAACACCGAATCGACCGGCGCGGCGGCGCGGCTGGCGCTGTGGCTGGCGCTGCATACGGGAAACGCAGCGTGCTACGACGATGTCGAGCGCCTGGTGCGGGCGCGCCTGTTGCCCGGACAGATCACCACAGAGGACATGCGGAATAACCCCGATAAGAAAGGTATAGGGGGGTGGGGAGGCAACGACTATCCGCACGCGGGCAGGGGCTACAACCCCAGCGGCACGGCCGAAATCGTGCATACGATGAGTGCGATCTACCAGAACATCGCCACCCGTGGCGAGAGCGGCCTGTTCATCAACCTGCATTTCGATTACGACGACGACACGGTGCGGGTTGCCGTAGAGCGTGATAGCACTGCCCAGGTCACGATCGTTCCCAGGATAGACGACAATGTCCTGCTGCGCGTGCCGGGTTGGGCACCGGCAGAGACGGTGCGCATCACCGTTGACGGCGAGCCGGTGAATGTTCGGATGGTCGGTTCGTACGCGTACATAACCCGAGAACAGATAGGCGCGGGCAGCAAGATTGTCCTGCGCCACGACCTGCCGACGCGACGGACCTGGGAAACCATGCCGGCGGGAGACACGTATGAGTTCGCCTGGAAGGGTGACGAGATAACGGGGGTGTATCCCAACGAGCATCCACTGCCGTTCTATCCCACCCTGAACGATCCCCAGAGGACACAATAATGAAGCTCCGCATCAGCATAAGGATTTGTAGGCTCGGGATCGTCGTGACCTGAGTAAACCAGCGAGGATGGCCAATGGCGAAGAAGTCAAGAACACGGAAGGCCCTTGATCCCAGCCTGCCTATCTACCAAGTCAAGATCACGCTTGAGCTGCAATAGTCAAAACTTGGTCTGACACTCACCAACGGATAGAGGGTAAACTGTTTGGGTGCTAGCGGAGCGAAGTGAGCGCAGCGAACGATAGGTGCGTTGGGCATGGTTGAGCGATTGG
>JABMSA010000147.1 GCA_013202185.1 Planctomycetota bacterium | reverse complement strand
TCGATTCGATCAAGCCCTATGATCGCAACCCCCGCATCAACGACAAGGCGGTAGACGCGGTCGCGGCAAGCCTGAAGGAGTTCGGGTTCCGCCAGCCGATTGTCGTCGATGCGGACGGCGTGATCGTTGCAGGCCATACCCGGTGGAAAGCAGCCAAGCAGCTCGGCTTGGCCAAGGCGAGCGCGCCACGAGCCAGTATCAGTCAAGGGGTGTATAGAGCCTGACCCTCCCGAAAACTCCATCCACCCAAGCGATGACTGGAGTCCGGACTGTGCCAGTGACGTAGGACGCGCTTCATGCTCCGCTCGAGTCAACGGGCGCCCGGTAGACGATCAGGGATGAGTGAACAAGGAACGTAAGTGCTGTGTTATCAACAAGGACGGGGGTCTCGGGAGGGACAAGGCTGCGATCGAGGCAGCCGACACCACAAGTGGCAGGAACAGGAAAGTTGTCTTCAGCAGATCCCACCTGTTTTCGACCCAGGTTCTCAAGAGTTAGTCTCCCTGTCACTCCCGCGTCGGGTTCTTCGCGCGAGCTTCAGCCCCTCCCAGGCCACCAAGAAGAAGGCTGCCGCGCCAAACACGTACAGCCAGTCCACCAGCCCGATACCAGCAAACTGAAGGAATCCGCTGACGTACGGGGCATAGACTCCCAGAAGCATCAAGCCAATCGAGATGAATATGGAACCGAGGAGGATTCTGTTGGTGATGATATTCCGGTTGAAGATCGAGGTATGGCTATAGCGTCGCGACAGGATATTGACAAACTGGCAGTAACCGATAGTCAGCCAGGTCATTGTGCTGGCGCGGGCGTATTCAATGCTTCCCACATCGGACATCTGAAGGGAGATTCCGTGCCTCGCCATGTAGAGCATGAAGTTGCCCACCCCGAGGGCTCCGATGAGAACGCCGAGCAGGCCCACCTCCAGTCCGGAATATGCGTTTAAGATATGCGCGCCGCGCCTGCGCGGCGGATGCTTCATCAGCTCCGGAACCGGTGGGTCGAAACAGAGGAAGGTCAACGGCATGATCTCGGCCAGAAGGTCTATGGCCAGAATCTGTATGGCCAGAATAGGGATGGCCATGTTGCCAATGGCGATACCCACAAGACCCAACAGCACGGCCATGAGTTCGGCGACGTTCGTCGTCAGGGACGCCAGGACCACCTTGGCGATGTTGTCGTAGATCGTGCGTCCCTCCTCCACAGCATTAACCAGCGTGGGGAAGCTGTCGTCCAGAAGCACGACCTCTGCCGCTTCCTTGGCAACGTCGGTACCGGTCCGCCCCATGGCCACACCGATGTGTGCGCGCTTCAATGCCGGTGCATCGTTCACCCCATCGCCCGTTACCGCGACCACCTCGTCGAGTTCATCCTCCAGCAGTTCCACCACTCGCAGCTTATCCGCGGGATCGACTCGTGAGAAGATCATCGAGTTGTGTTGGCGCATGGTTTCCACCAGCTCGTCGTCGCTGAGCTTGCCCATTTCCTTGCCCGTTATGACCGGGCACGTCTCTCCCTCGTGCGCCAGGGCGATCTCACGGGCTATGGCCTTGGCAGTGGTGGCGTGATCGCCGGTAACCATGTACGTCTTGATGTGAGCATCGTGGCATTCCTGGACCGCCTCTTTCACTCCTTCCCGCGCCGGGTCAATCATTCCGATCAGGCCGAGGAATACGACATCCTTTTCCACCTCCTCCATCGCGTAGTCTTCGCCGGTGGGTTCCAGGGGCCGCTGGGCAACGGCAAGCACGCGCAGGGCTTCGTCGGAGTAGCTTTCGTTCAGGCTTTGTATCATCTCCTTGTCGTCTTCGCTGATCGGCTCCGGCTGGCCGTTGCGGTGGATGTGTTTGCTGATGGAAAGGATGGAGTCGGTGGATCCCTTCATTGTCAGGACGTGCCGTTCGCCGAACTGCCTCACCGAGCTCATACGCTTGCGTTCGCTGGTGAAGGGAAACTCCTGCAGCTCAGGATTCTCTACATCCTCCTCAGGTGAGCGAGTGCCAATCTTGGTGGACATCGTCACGAGCGCCGCCTCCGTAGGATCGCCGATTGGGTACCAGTTGGAATGCTCCTCGTCGGGAGGGTGGATTTCCGCATTCGACGCCATCGTGGCTGCGTCCATCATAGTCTCGATGTGCGCAATCTGCTCCTCGGAGAGCGGTTCCCCGTCCTTGTCCAGGATGTCCCCTTCCGGCTCGTACCCGATGCCCGTGAACTGGTACTCCTTGCCATCAAACCATGCCTTCGTGACGGTCATCTCGTTTCGCGTCAGGGTGCCGGTCTTGTCGGTGCATATTACGCTGGTCGAGCCCAAAGTTTCTACGGAAGGAAGGCTCTTGACCACAGCGCTCTTGTCTGCCAAACGGCTGCTGGCGGTGGACATGGCGACGGTCAACTGCGCCGGCAGGGCCTGGGGAACACAGGCAACGGCCACGCCCAGGGCGTAGGTTATGCTTACGAGCCAACCGAGTCCCTGCCACAGCGCCACCCCGAACAGGATTGCGCTGATGACGACAACGACCGCTGTCAGACGCCGGGCCAAGAGGTCCAGCTCTTCCTGTAAAGGCGACTCGGTCTCTTCTGTCTCCTCGGTCATTGTGGCTATCTTGCCTAGCTCGGTTTCCATGCCGGTCCTTACCACCAGGCCGGTAGCCGTTCCGCTGGCGACGGTGGTGCCTATGTACGCCACGTTATCTCGGTCGCCAATAACACATTCGGCCTTGATGGCGTTGGTCTGCTTCTCCTGGGGCATTGACTCCCCGGTGAGGCTGAATTCATTCGTTCGCAGGTTGAACGCCTCGATCAGGCGCATATCGGCGGGTATCTTGTCGCCTTCCTCGATCCGCACTGTATCCCCTGGAACCAGGTCTCGCTGATCGACCTCACTCACCTCGCCTCCCCGAACAACATCTGCGGGGGATCGGATCAGCTCTCGCAGTTGTTCCACGATGCGGCTAGCCTTGTATTCCTGAACGAAACCGATGATCGCGTTGAGGAACACGATGACGAACATTGCCGAGCCATCCCGGAAGTTATCCCAGTTCCCCTCCACCACAGCAATGCCATAAGAGGCCAGCCCAGCAAAGACCAATACCAGCACGAGCAGGTCCTTGAACTGCGAAAGAAACATGAGGAACTTGGGCTTCTGGGCCCCGGTGATCAGTTCGTTTTCGCCATATTGGTCGCGCCGGCGATTGACCTCCTCTGCCGTTAGTCCCTCACGGGAGGTTCCCAGTTCCTCCAGCGCCGCCTTTACCGCCATCTGGTAGTAGTCACTCTCAGCCATGGACTGCCTCCGCAGTTGCCGCTGCCCGCCGTCGGGGGCCTCGACAAAATTCGAATATACACTCCGTCGGGACTTGCATCAAGCAAGCGACGCGAGCCTGCTCTGCGGCAGAGCTCGCTTCCTTTTCGACGGCTGCAGGCATTATAGCTCCTACGTTTGTGTTTTTCAATGCTTTCCAGCCGATCCTGCTGCTGATCTGTCCCACCATGCTCTGTGGCCGCTGCCAGCTTGGCCTGGAGGGTCTGGTTCTGATGTTCGAGCTTGCGGCTTCGGGAATCGGTGAGCTTGGCAAAGGCGGCTGCCCGATTCCCAGCTAACAAGGAGCAGCCTTGCCTTGATCCGAAACGCCTCGTATGGCCTCTTGGACGGAGCCGGCATCGCCCAGGTAGAAGCTCTTCTCGGCGTATAGGTCCTCAGAGAGCTCGTACACGAGGGGGACGCCTGTGGGGATGTTGAGCTTGACAACGTCCTCGTCCGAGATCCGGTCGAGGTGCTTTACGAGCGCCCTCAAGGAATTGCCGTGGGCGGCGATGAGGGCCCGACGGCCACTGCGGATTGCGGGGGCAATCTGTTTCTCCCAGGAGGGAAGGAACCGGCGAACGGTGTCTTCGAGGCTCTCGGTGAGAGGGAGTTCCCTTTTGGGGACGGCGCTGTAGCGTGGGTCGCTAGTTGGTGCCCGCGGGGCATCGGGTTCCAGTGCCGGCGGCCTTGTGGCGTAACTGCGGCGCCAGGTCTGCACCTGCTCCTCTCCATACTGCCTGGCGGTCTCCGCCTTGCTCAACCCTTGGAGCGCGCCATAGTGACGCTCGTTGAGCCGCCATGACCGTTCGACCGGAATCCACATGAGGTCCATCTCATCTAGAACGATCCACAGCGTACGTATCGCGCGCTTGAGTACCGACGTGTAAGCAACATCGAACGTGTAGCCCTCGGCCTTCAGAAGCCGTGCAGCCTCGAGGGCCTCCTGGATTCCTTTTTCCGTGAGGTCCACATCGGTCCAGCCGGTGAATCGGTTCTGTTTGTTCCAGAGGCTTTCTCCGTGACGCAGCAGCACGAGTATGGGCATTGATCATCCCCCGGAAGCACACGCCGCGTCTTATTCCAAAAGGCAGGCGCGGTCGAAGGAGCGCCCGGCCGCCCCCAAGGCGGCCGAGACAGCCCAAGCGGGCACGGTATCTCCAAGGCCCCCTTGAGCTGCGACTTCGCCGCCGCAGGCGTCCGTCAGATCGGCGGCATTTGCAGGCAGCGGCACACGACACTGTCGGGCTGATCCAGCCAAACTAGTCAACGCTGCGCCCCTCTGTCATACGCGCTGGCGCCGAGGCTCTCCCACCTTCCTCACCATCAGTCCCGCACTGCAGACACCGGGCCAGCAGCGACATGCCATGGGGCAAGGATCGTCGATACCGATCCGAACGTGGGGAAGACCTCGGCAAGAGATTCTTCTCTGACCACCCTCTCATCGACATTGCCTTGCTCGGTTCGCTTTCTTCTATCATATAGGCCGGGCATGTCTGATTTCAACACTTTTCTACGCCTGTGGCCCGACAAGACGGATGCCGGAGGGGCTATTTTTATTGTCTTTGCCAGTTGGCTCTGCCAAAATATGGCCACGTGTCCCCCGGCCGCGGCAGGCCGCGGCCGGCTGTGTGGAAAGGAGTTGCCCAATGCGAGTACGTTTTCTCGGAGCTTTACGCACAACGACAGGCTCGATGCATACGCTGGAGGTAAACGAGAAGCGCCTCCTGCTGGACTGCGGGCTGCAACAGGGCAAGAGAAAAGGGGACTTCGAGCGAAACCGGAACCTCCCTTTTGAGCCGGCCTCGATTGATGCTTGCATTCTATCACACGCTCACATAGACCACAGCGGGGACATCCCCGCTCTGGTGAAGGGTGGCTTTCCAGGGGAGATGCTCACCACCCCAAGTGGATCACGCGTTCATCGTTCACGATGAACTCGAACAAAACCAGGCGATGGCGGATGCGCTGATGGGATTAGGGGCGAGCAGCGTCACCATACCGGAGCTTGGCCAGGCCATATATCTCTGAGCCCACCTGCCAGGGGAGCGCGATCGGCGCCCGCACTATTTCGGCGCCTCCTTCTGCTGTGCGCCGCTTGCGGCGCCGGGCGCCCTGATTGCAGTGTGGCTGGGGGCCTGGGGCGGTGACACCTCTGTGGCTTTTGGGCGTTCGCCGTGACGCACCAGGGCTTTGATCCCGTAGTAACTCCCCACGGCCAGCCCGCCCACCAGCACGATGAGGAGTATCCAGCTCCATCGCCGTCCAGGTGTTCCTGTGGCGGAGGCAGGATACGGCACGCGCCTGGTGAAATACCTTCGTTGAGCGCGGGTGAGCCTCATTCGGGCATTGATCGCCCATCCGCACCCCTCCACGAGGGAGCCAAGGTCGCGGCGCCGGAGCTTTATGACGGCAAGCAAGGTCACCGGCATTGAGACAATTGCCACAAGAGCACCAAGGCCGAGCACTATGTGATACCACTCGAGAGCGACAAAGGTCTTTACAATGTACGCAAATGCAGAGCTGAGCGCTGCCACGGCCAAGCTGAGGCCCACGAACATCCCCATGGGCGAGGCAGCCGCACCCGCAGGCTGCGTGGACTGAGGCTGCGGCGCCAAGCCGGTGCTCACCTCCCCCTCCAGCTTCTTCTCAGCCTTCTCGGCGAGCGACCCAATCTTACCCACGATCAAGCGCCCCAGCCGCACAAACGGAGCTACCAGCGCCTCGCGCAGACTGATCGGGTTCTCGATAATGGAAACAACCCGGGCGTCGTACTCTTTGCCGCGAACGTCGAAGAACACACCCTGCTTGCCGACACCCAAGTTTCCCCTCGAACCCGAGGTAACCGGGGATGCCACCACGAACTTCCCATCGGCCTCTGAACGGGTGATCTCGAGGTACAGCGTGAACAGGTTGCTCATCTTAGCGATGGCGCTATGAGCTGCAACGTCGCCTACCTTCATGCAGAGGTTGAACCACCGCCCGTCTATCACTGCCGACCCCATTTCGAAGAGGGCGCGTTGGCTGGTGGAGTAGAGCTCTGGGAAACTCACGAAATTGTTCACCAGCCGAAGCAGGTTTTTATGGTACAGTAGAAGGCGCTTGAGCTCACCAACGCCCGCCATCCTACCTGCTACGTCCTTGTCTGCCTCAGTAAGCTCTCTGGCCCTTTGCTCGAGATCGCCGTCGCAATAGCGCTTCAGTTTCTCGAACGGCAGGCTCTCAACTTCCGCACCGACTTTTTCGCGCAGATAGGCTTCGTACGGAGCAAAGAAAGATGTAATCCGCTCCCAGTCCTGCTCCGAGAGCTGGCCCGGCGTGTGGCCCAAAACCGGCTCAACGACATTCGCCTTGAATTCTGAGAGCCACTGGCGGTAGAGGGGATTCACATTTTCCTCCGAGAGCGGCAGGGCGCCCGCCTGCGTGAGCTCGGCAAGGGGCGCTCGTTTGAGGAGTTGCTGTACCTGCTCTACGCTTGTTGGATCGAGGCTCTCGAGTTCGGCGTGCCGCTCAACCTGCGCAGCCACTTCGGGCCTGAAATGCAGGGCGTTGCACAGGGCAAAGAATGCGTTCGCCTCGGCCTGATGGGCTTCATAGATGGCGTATGCCTGGGCCGTTCTCTCCCCCATTGGCATGACAGGCGATGAGCCCGAATCCTCCGGCATCTCCGCCTTCTACTTCCACTCGAGGTAGGCCCGAGCTGCAGACATGAAGGCGTCGAGGTGTTCTTCTCTGATGCCTTTCCGCCCGCTCGCATCTACAGCCCCACCTAAGCAGGCTACGGTGTCCTCGATGAAGGACTTCAGATCGGCGTCGGACGCGGCGTCGGGCACAATGACGCCGTCGCCGTTGAACGGCTTGCTCTGTACGCCAGCAACGAATTCGCGCACTTCGCCAAGGGTGATGGTATCTTCCCCGGCCCGAGCGAGGTCGTCTAAGACGTACCTGGCGGATTCCATAAGGGTCTGACCGTCTGGCGTGTCGGACTGGATTGCAGAGATGGGAAGGCTGTCGGAGTGTTCCGCGAGGTGGCTGGTGTCCGCCAGCCTCTCCAGAAGCCACCCTATGGCAGCTTTCAATTCGTCACTGTAAATGCGACCATTGCGGTCAACGTCAAAGAGCGACATAAACTCAGCATCGCAGTGGAATGCGGTCAGCGGCGCACTGGTGGCTACCCACAAGGACTCGTCAAGCGACAGAATCTCCTGGAGGTCGTCTGACGTTTCAATACACGGCTGGTATGTTCTTCCAATTCGTGCGAAGCGCACGGCTGTTCTCCTGCAGTGGTCAATCGACGATCAAGAACGCTGCAAGTATACGACCATCAGGGACATCCGCGCTGCCGAGAAACCTGCCTGGTGGCTCGTTTGGCTACCGCGCCTCTTTGGGTAAGTCGCTGAATTCAAACGGGCCCAGGAGCAGGAACCACCAGTTTGAATTCCTTGCCTTGCCATAGCACACGGGCAGCTCGAGGGCAGCCCCATTTGTTTTCGGATCGATAGCAGAAACCAACAGTTTGGCCCTGCCTCTGTGGTGAACGGCCTTGACGATGGCCAGTTCGGGAAGCTCGAGTGTGCCGGCCAGAGGAATAGGAATTGGAATTGAGGGCAGGCCCAGGAGGAATTCACGCTTGTTGATCGATAGCGACCCGCTGGCCACCTCCAGCACAACCTGGGCCTCCTCCCGCTTCTCTGCCATGCGGCCACCGTTGTCGAGTACCGCGTGTTTGAGCCTTTGCACCAGGTACAATTTGTCGTAGCAGTCGAGATTGGCTGTGTCCAGAAAGACCGCCTTGCCGTCGAGGTCGTCCAGGGGCATGCCTGCGACAGCTCGGTCACTGGCCGTCGAAATGAGGAGCTGCTCCATAGCAGACCGAGCAGGCAAAGTTTCCTTCACTCCCCCACAACCCGCCAAGCATAAAACCACCGACACAATCGCTAGGGACATCGCCGCTACAGACCGAGGTGCCATTTCATTTTCTCCTTAGAGGATTCTCAAAGTTTGTATGACAACGTTTGGGCTTCGCACATAACATGAGCGCCGCCACTCGAGACGGAACTGCCAGGGGGGCCGCCCGGGTTATTGATACGGCCAAGGCTCACTCGCCTCCTTCTGGCGGGCCAATAGTTTTGCCAACGCGTCGCGAATAGCCTTCTTGACGTTGTTGTCGTCCTCCACGCCCAATCGTTCCTCCAAGGAAGCTATAGCACGGACGTCACCGATCTCTCCCAGTGCTTCTGCCGCGGCCAACCTGGTCGGATAGGTGCGTTCCTCAACGCGTTCAGCGTATGCGCCTTGCTCCGGCCGCTCGTAGGGATGCTCAGGGGTCAATATCCAGGTGCTCACGCGGGTCGTGGTTGTGTCCCGGAGCAGTCCAATCAGCGCATCGACCGCCTCCGGAGAGCGTGTTCTTCCGAGAACTCTGATCGCTCGCTTGCGGGTAGGCACGCTTTCCGTCCGGCTCTTCGCGATGGCGATAAGCGAGCCGATCTCACCCTCTTCCTCCGCATATTCAATTCTGTCGCGCATGCTCGAGGCATTGCACCCGCCAAGCATGAACGCTCCCAGAGCGGTGAAGGTCAGAACCTGTACAACTGATCGCTTCACTTCCAAGCCTCCCTTCCACCACAAGGTGACTGTAGTGCTCGGGGCCTGATCACGACCTATTTCCACAAACAGACGACCTCGCACGTATTTTACGCGGGGCATCGTGGCGCGGCACTGCCTACTGCTGTATCCCGTCTCCCACCGGCGGAAGTTCTCGCTGCCCTTCGTCATCCATGCTATATCGCACCACGGTGTGCGGGAAGCAGAATTTGACGCGGGGGAAGTTCTGCTTGAATTGAGCGAGGATGATCTCGACGATCAAGCTTGATATTTCCTGTCGGCGGGAGCCGACCGTCTGATATCGCAGCCGCACCAGGACGCCTGCATCAAAGAACTCGCAACGAATGAATGCCTCCTGCCCTGTCTCAGCGATGATGTCTTGGGTAACGCTTTGGGCGGCTTCCAGAAGGATCTTCTTCGCCAACTCGAAATCGGAATCGAATGTGACGCGGACCGGGACCTCATCAAGCATGTACTTGGCATCGAGCGTGTAGTTGGTGATCACCTGGCCGAACATGATCGCGTTAGGGATCAGGATGCCGCGGCCGGAACGCTCCTCGCCGCCGACTGTGCCACCCACCTGGTTCAGCACGATGTGCGTGAGGGTGATGTCCGTCACGTCACCGATGATCCCCGCGATGATTACCCTGTCCCCGATCTTGAACGGCCGCTTGACCACCAGCATCAGCCACGCGGCAATGCCCGTGACGGGCGCCTGCAGGGACCAGCCCAGCATCATTCCCAGAAATCCCGCCGACAAGCCCAACAGGCTCAGCGACCCGGACAAAGCGATCAGTGTGATGACGGTGATCAGGAACGTCCACAGCGATTTCCACGTCCGCATGAACTTCAGGGCGTTCTCTTCCTTGAACGCCCGATCGGCCACTTGCTTCCTGACATAGCGCGTCGAGATTTTCCGCAGAATCAGGAGCACGACTAGCGTTATCACTCCAAGCATGAGGCCGCGGTACGGGCCCATCAGCTTGCCGGACCACCCCTCGACCTGGCTTTCTGGTGTCGTACTTTCTTGCTTTGGTGCTTCTTTCTCTGCGGCCGTCATCCCCGGCATCTGTGCGCTCGCCACGCCGCAAAACACAAGCCAAGCCATGCCGAATATGATCCCTGTCCGAAGAAGTCTCATCGTAACGCTCTTTCTTGATCCGTGCTGTTGTTACTCAGCCTCGTCCGTTCTGTTCGGCAGGCAGGACGACGGCGAAGTCCCCTATCAGCGCTATGGCAGCGCTTCCGCCGGTAACTGCAGTTGACGCTCCCGCCACCGACCGCAAAAGGCCCGCAGTTGGAAATGCACGGCGCGCTTACTTCTTGAAGGGCTGCTCAATGACGTCTTTGGCGCCCTTGATCGAAGTGGCAAGAACATTGCGCACCGCCTTGGCGGCGTCCTCGCCTATCTCATCGGCCGCTTCGATTGCACCCGTCACGGCATGCTTGACCGCGCCGCTGGCATCGGCACCTATAGCGCCAGCGGCCTTCAGGCTTGCTTCGGTGGCCGCGACGGCAGTCTTGCCAACATCTGCTCCGGCCTCGGAGGCGGCTTTCACCGTGCCGTGAACGGTTGACCTGATCACACCCAAAACGTCCTCGCCCACCTCACCCGCTCCCTGAACGGCTCCGCTCACAATCTGCGCCGACGCCTTCTCGGCTGCCACACCAACTTGCGCCACCCCGTCGAGGGCTGTCAGTAACAGGTCGCGTGCTGCCGCGACGAGGGCCTCGGCAGTGTCACCCGTACCCTTGATGGCTCCAATAGTCGTCATTTTGGCCGTTCGGCCAATCGTCGATAGTTTCGATTCTGACATGGCTTATTTCCTCTTTACAAAGAAAAGGTTCTGGACAATTCTCCTGAATGGGTCATACAAGGCCGCGCCAAATGTTGCGTCCGGCCACAATCGGCCTTTGGGGCGCTACGCGACGGACCACGCGTATGCGTGGTATCGCATATCCGGGGCTGAGGCGGCCCAATGAGACGCAGCATTACGCGAGACTCCAGCGTGCCGTTCTTCCATGCATTTCGCGGGAGACTTTTTCCTCGCGTGCGAGCCACCCGATGGCCTGATTGATGGTAGCGTCACTGTGCCCGGTTGCCTTCTTCAGTTGCCTCACTGTGGAGGCACCCTCGGCCTCAAGGAAACGATAAACGTCGCCAGCCGCGACTCCGATTTTCGCGTCCATAATCGCGCTCCTTCGCGATGCGCTGCCGAGGCAGGAGAGAAACAAAACCCCCGCGGAGCCGCCAGCTGCTGTCGAGAGCCAATGGCTCCGGAGGTCTGGCTTGCGTTCGCCCGTCAATTATACCTGGCCCCAGATGCGTTATCAAGGAGAAAACATGGCCGGAAACATGGCCCGGCGCACAACGTGGTCGCATTTAACTTTGCGCCTCTCAAACGATGCGTCCCTGTGGCGGACCGACGGATCCCCCCCTTGATTCAGGTTCGGCCCCAGGCGCCATGAATCAGAACGAGACGCCAGCGAAGACCAGACCCACGGCTTCATGTTGGCACCAAGCCGGCACGAGGAAATGCTGAGGCGGCGGCGTGTGCCGGCCGGCCAGGTTATTCCCCGCTCAGGATACCCACATAACCGGGTACACGGCACACCGCCCCACGGGTACCCGTCCTCGGCAAAAAAAGTGTTTGACTCCGCTGGAAGTTATGCTATAATTTGAGGCTTGATCGCTATTGTGCTTGTTCCGTTTCATACCTATGTAGTTGCGACGGCGTTGGTGGCATGGATGCGCACAAACGTTCTGGATACACAACACCTGCACACAACAGGCGAGTGGCTGTCGCGTCTCCCTCTTCGCGGGCCGCAGACCCGCTGAGCGATCACGGGGTAGTTCTCATCTCGCCGGAGCCCATGTGCAGCACGGTTCCTGAAGTATTCACTCAGCGTGCGCATCGGCCTGACGCTCCGTAGCGAAAGGAGGCAATGAGCAATGAGCTGGTCCCTCAAGATCGGGAAGATATTTGGCATCGATTTCCGGATCCACGTCACGTTTCTCCTGCTTCTGTTCCTCGTCTTTGCTTCCGGGCTCTCTGAAAAGGGCCTACCGGAAGCCTTGCGGGCAGTGCTGTTCATATGTGCCGTGTTCGCCTGCGTGCTGATTCACGAATTGGGCCACAGTCTGATTGCTCGCCGCTTCGGCACACAGGCGAAGAGCATAACGCTGCTTCCTATCGGAGGCATTGCCACGGTCGAGGAGATGCCCGAGAAGCCCTCCCAAGAGATCGCGATGTCTGTTATCGGTCCTCTTATCAACCTGGCGATCGCGGGGGTTCTCTTTCTTGCTGTCGGGCCATGGGCAGGCTTTGGCGCTCCAGATCTGTACCCCAGCTCATGGCGGGCATTCTTTGCGGGGCTCATCAGCGTGAATGTGCTGCTGGCGATCTTCAACATGATACCGGCGTTTCCCATGGATGGCGGGCGCGTGTTGCGCGGAATACTTGCTCTGAGAATGGACTATGTCCGGGCCACGTCGATAGCGGTATCCGTCGGACAGGCGCTGTCGATGCTCTTCATTTTCTTCGGGATACTGCACAACTGGTGGCTGGCGATCATCGGGTTCTTCCTGTACATTGGAGCCGGCAGCGAGAAGCAGCAGGTCTTGCTCAGGTCTGCCCTGCGAAGGGTGCCTGCGCGAGAAGCGATGGTAACCGACTTCCGCGTTGTCAGACCGGATGAGCCGCTGGCCCGGGCCCTCGAGCACGCCCACCACGGCTGCCAAGAGGATTTCCCGGTGATAGGAGACGCCGGGATCGAGGGAGTTCTGACCCGGGATCGCATCCTCGCCGCCATACACGAGAAGGGTGTTAACGTTCCGGTGTCGGAGGTGATGGACCGCAACTTCGCCTCGTTCGATCCCCAAACAACACTGGACAAAGTGTACCGCCAGCTTTTATCCGAAAACAAGAGCGCCGGAGCTGTACTCGAAGATGGCGCATTGAAGGGGATGCTCTGCCTCGAAACCATCAGCCGGTACCTGATGTATCAATCGGCCCTCGAGAAATCGGCAGCGTGGGCGTCGTCATCGACGCCCTCTTACGCTCGGCAGGGCTGATTTATCAGCAAGTTGTTCGGGCCACAGTAAACGGGGTTCCTGGTACATGTGACGGAAGCATGACAGCTTTATCGATAAGGCGAAACGGGCCGGCGCCGACGAAGTGATCTCGCCCGCCACACTGGGCGGGCAACAAATGGCATTGGAGGCGATAGGGAGAGAGACCATTGCAGCATCATGAGAGAGCATGAATGGGCACAGCGCCTCAGGACCCCGCGTGTATTCCCTCGCGCAAGGTATGGGCAATTTGCCGCGCCGCAGGGCGCAGAGCAAACGAGCGTGGCTGATTCGGAAGTGCGGGCTCTACACCAATGCTTTCGTGCCTCCAATTCTTGGTTCGA
>JABMSA010000146.1 GCA_013202185.1 Planctomycetota bacterium | reverse complement strand
CGCCAGGGCAACTCACCGCCTGAGAAGTGGAATTGCACGGTCATGTCCGACAAGTGGCGCCTGGTCGGCGGGAGGCAGTTGTACGACATCAAGGCCGATCCGGGGCAGAGCAAGGACATTGCCGCCCAACACCCGGCGATCGTCAAGAAGCTCCGCGCCGCAGGCGAGCGTCGCTGGTCGGAAGTGTCGAAACGGTTCGACGAGCCAAGCCGTATCGTCATCGGCTCAGACGCCGAGAACCCGTCGCGCCTGACGGGGTTCGACTGGTGCGCGGGCACACCGTGGAACCAGTCGCACGTGCGAGGAGGGAATGCGATAGTGAGTTTCTGGATGGTCCAGGTCGCCAAACCCGGAACGTACGAAATCGCCCTGCGCCGCTGGCCCGAAGAGGCCGACACGCCGATAAACGCCGCCCCCAAAGGCGGTCGAGCCATTCACGTCAGCAAGGCAAGACTGAAGATCGGCCAGTTCGACCAAACCATCCCCGTCGCCCAGGGCGACCTAGCCGCCACTTTCCGAGTAAAACTCCCCGCCGGACCGGCGAAGTTGGAAACATGGTTCATCGACCCCAAAGGCGCCGCCAAACACGGAGCATACTACGCATACGTCAAACGCCTGACCCGCGGCTGACCCGGGAGACTGTGCCAAGGACCTCAACGTAGGTTGACAGGGCGAACGAACCTGCCTGTCACGATGTACATGCTATAATGTATATGGCATATTGTACTGACCAACCGATAAAAAGCGTATACATTGAGACATCCACTGCAAGCTACACGCCGATGCGGAGCCTTGATGCGATCGTAGCTGGAATGGAACGAGCCGGCGAGAAGCAGACACGGTTGGCCCGTTCCGCTCGAAAAGAGATCGACGAGGTGATCATCAAGGGGATGTCGCCGACAGGTTCAAAGGGGTATCAGCCCAAGGGCTATGATATTGCCAAGCGCGGTGTCGGCGGAATCGTCGATGCGGGCTTCGGCAGCCCAAGGCGAACTGACACACGCGACGTCGATAACGTAGTCATCGGCCACGCCACTGTCGTGAAGAAGATAACACTCCTGCACCGGTAACAGCCGAGCCGATACCGCTGCTCTTCGGGGCGGTCGCTATGCTGTGGATTGACGAAGCGAAGACGGATCCCCAATGCTCCCACGTTAATTGATATTTTGGGGGCTAACGCTCCACCAAGTCCCTCTGGCGTTTGATGACAGAGGATGAAACCCCGCTTGCTGCGGTGTATGTGGTATAATATACTGGCCAACAATGAAAAGCGTATACATAGAGACATCCATTGCAAGCTACCTGACAGCGAGACCAAGCCAGGATGTGAGAACTGCCGCTTGGCAGCAGATCACAGTTCAGTGGTGGGAGCAAGCGAGAGAACATTACGAGTTGTTCACTTCTGAACTTGTCGTGAGCGAAGCGGCGGCGGGTCATCCGGAAGCGGCTCAACGCCGTCTGGATTCTCTGCGTTCAATAACGGAGCTTGTCGTCGACTCCGAAATGGAATCGTTGGCGGCAAGGCTCATAGCAGACGGCGGTTTTCCTGCAAAGGCTGCAGTAGACGCCCTGCATGTTGCTATCGCGACTGTGCAGGCCGTTGACTTGTTCCTCACTTGGAATTGCCGTCACATCAACAATGCAGACACCAAGCCTATCGTAAGATCTATTTGTGCGGTGGCCGGATATACATGCCCGGAGATTTGTACGCCACAAGAACTTCTTCCGGAGAATGCCGATGAGATATGAGGATGAAATTATAGCTGAGGTTTGGAAGAACCGCGATGCGTATGCGGCACGGCATCACCATAATCTGCGAGAGATTGTCGCGGACTTGCAGAAGCGACAACAAAAGCCCTTCTCTAAACTGGTCGATAGGCGCCGCCGCAAACCCACTTCCGACGTGCAAGAGTAAGCCGCGCTGCGGCCAAACTATCCGTGTGCGGAAATGAACGCTTGACAATTCCTCGTCAATGTCGATAATCTCCCGATTCGCAGTGTGAAGAAGTTTGGAATTGCAGGAGTAATCAGGATGTATGCAGTAATAGAAGACAGCGGCCAACAGTTTCGGGTATGCCAGGGCGACGTGCTTGACGTGGACCTGCG
>JABMSA010000145.1 GCA_013202185.1 Planctomycetota bacterium | reverse complement strand
AGCCGAACCAGTGGCGGGCCGGGCCCTTTGTGATCTGACGAACGTCGTGCTTCATATCATGCTCCTCAGCAATGAATGCAGCAAAACAATTCTAATGCTTATCCTGCAAGGCCGTCGATCTTCCTGAAAAGATCCCGAAACACGGCGTCGCGCTCGGCGTGCGTGGCTATTCGGATCAGGTGGCGGCGGCGGTCGACGCTGTAGGCCGGCCGGTCGGTGAGTATGGGGCTGTGCACAAGCTCGGTGGGCACCCACTGCGGGTTGACGATGAACGCCACCGTCGAGATGTCCCAGATTACCTTCGACCACGCAAACGTGTCGCCGCCGTGGTCCTCGTGATAGTTGATGAATATATCGGCGAGGTAATCGGCGAGCGGCCCCCGGCCCTTCAGGTAGTGTTCGATTTCGGGGATCGTGGTGCGTAGGTGCTCGGCAACGTTCATGCACGGGATGTGCACCAACGGCACGCCACAATCGAAGATCACCCGCGCCGCCGGAACGTCCTGCGCCAGGTTGAACTCGTTGGTGTGCGGCCAGTAGAGCGGGTCGCCGCCCAGCCACACAACGACGATCCGCTCGATGATCTTCGGCTCGATGAGGATCGCAGAGGCGACGTTGGTGATGGCCCCGATCGCGAGCACGTAGAGCGGCCCGTCGCCATCGGCCATGGCCAAGCTCACGAGATGCCGCGCGGCCGGGCTGTCGACCGGCTCATCGGCCGACGGCAGGTAGCCTGTCGACCCCTTGAACACGAAGTTCTCGTGCCGGTCCCCGAGTTTATCGAGGATGCGCAGGATCTCTTCGTAGCTCTTTTCCATGCCATCGGCCGGGCTGCTCGAGCGAGTATTGAAGAACGGGGCCGCGTAGATGGCCTCCATCTCGAGATGCTCCGGCGAGAGCATGGCGTAGGCTACGGCAAACTGATCGTCGATCTCGTTGTAGGTGTCCGTGTCGAGCACGGCCCTCACTTTGCCCGACGGAAGCGCAAGGCTGCGTATACGGGCGTCATCTGAAAGCGCGGGAAAATCGGCCATTTTGCATTCCTCCAATTCATGAGAGTATCGAGCCGAGCAACGGTCTCAAGCGCCGCGCGAGGTTCTCGCCCATCTGGATCATGCCGTTGTCGGCCGGGTGAACCAGGTCGCAGGTCAGCCCGCCGAAATCGGTCAGTATGTCTGAGCCTTCGATGAGATGAACGTTCGGATGCGGGCACTCGGCGACGGCATCGCGCAGGATCTGCCGAAATGCCGGGGCCTTCGCGGCGCTGCTCTCGGGGTCGGAGGCATCCTCGAAATCGGCGGCATAAGGATAGATCGTGATGCACGCGACGGGCCGTGTGGTGTCGGCCCCGGCGACGGTGTTGACCATGTACGAAACGCGCTCGCGAAACACTTCGCGCGTGAAGCCGCCTACCATGTTGACCGAGAGCGCGAGCGTGACGAAATGCCAGTCGTCGCGCGAGGCGATGTAATCGGCGAGGGCAGGCTCACAGTGGGCCGTCCCAGACGTGCCAAGGTTGATAGCGTCAGCGCCCAGCCGCCGGGCGGCCTGCCCCACGTATGACAAATAAGGCTCCGTTGCGCACCCGCCATGCGTGATCGATGTGCCGTATGCGAGGTACCGGACCCTCGGCAGTTCGTCGGGCTTCGGCGGGCGGATGCCTTCGCCCTCGACGCCGTGAAACTGCACTACCCCGCCGAAGTGCATCATCAGCCTGCATACGCGGGGCGAGAACGGTTCGCCCTTCTCCTCGAGCTGCTCGATGCGCGACTGGAAGCCTTCGGGCATGGTTATCTCGAGGGTTTGGGGCCCCTCTCCCTCACGGATTGTGAATCTCTGATTGAGATCATACTCCCCGAAGAACGGCACCACCTTCACGGCGGCACCGGACCCCGCCGGCCCGCACGAAAGCGTCACGCGGGCGGTCGGGCCGGCGCTCACAAAACGAATCTCCGAGCCGGCCGGATGCAGCATCAGTTCCTTCGCATTTTCCAGGCGCGTGCGGACCGACTCGGGCACGCGCTGCAGGCGCACGCCGGCCTCGCCCGCCACCTCGTGCGCTTCCGCAAAGTTGTGCAGTTCCACATTATTGTAAATCATGGTTTTCCCGTGGTGTTCTTCTGACAACGCTGAGCAAAACATTCCCCGTTATGCCGGCCTGCTCGGCCGTGTTGCGAACGACCACCGACAGCGTCAGCTCGTCGCCCGGTTTGCAATCGGGCAGTTGTGCAGCTACCGGGCCTTCGCTACCATCATCCTTGCGCGCCCGCTCGACCCCATTGACGAACACCCCGGCCGATCCCAGGATGCCCTCGAACGTAAGCACCGGCACGCTCGCTTCCGGATCGAAAGCCGGAACGCGCCCGATCGCGCGAAAAACAGCGTATCCTCGATTTCCGTCGAACGCGCCTTGCGGGCCGTCGCCGACGTGCACCGGCTGCCAGGTGTTCATATCGCTGTCGGCGATCTCGGCGTTGGCGTCGGGCTCTTCGGCGGTGACCGGCGACATCCTCCAGCCGGTTATCATGTGCAGGCGCGCTGCGGCGCTCACGTACGGCCGGCGGGCGGCTTCTCTGCTTTCGATCCTCAAGGTGGCGGCCTCGAGGCCGTCGGTCTCGGCCGTCAGCACGATCTCGCCGGCCTGGTCCGTTGCCTGTATGATGACCAGGCAATAGCCGTTGAAGAGCGACCGTCGATGGGCCTTGTCCGATTCATGGCAGCTCGGGTCGCCGTTGCCCACACCAATGATGCAGCCGGGGCCGGCGACGTCGAATCGAATCTCGTTATCGGCCACGGGCACCACCCGGCCTTCCGCATCAAGCGCGCATACTTCGACAAGGGCAACGTCCTCACAGTCGGCGTTGATTGTCGCGCTGCCTGGCGTCAGGCGTATCGTAGCGGGTCGTCCGGTCGTTTCCACGGTCTTGACGGCAACGACCTCGCCGCCGCGCTTCGCCTCTGCCCTGAGCGCCCCGTGTGCGTAGGCAACATCCCATTCGGCTTGCTCGAAGGGGTCGATCTCCTGCTCGCCAAGGCTTGCGCCGTTGAGGAAAAGCTCGGCGCTGTCGCAGTTGGTGTAGCAGCACACCTTTATCGTCTCGCCCTCGCGGCCCGGCCAGTTCCAATGCGGCAGAATGTGCACCATCGGCTCATCCGTCCACATCGCCTGGTAGAGATAGAAAGAGTCCTTCGGGAAGCCGCACGTATCGATGATGCCGAAATGCGAGTTGATGCACGGCCACTGGTACGGCGTGGGCTCGCCGCGATAGTCGAAGCCCGTCCATACGAACGTGCCCATCACGAACGGCCTCGTGGCCACGTGCTCCCAGGCCTTCCCGGCTATCGTACCCCAAGGGGGCGCCATCCTGTCGTAGGCGTCGCAGTAACCTTTTGTTTCGTCGGACGTATAGATGCCGCGCGTGGTCACTGCGGAGGCGGTCTCGGATCCGACGATCGGAAGCTGGGGGTTAAGCTTGTGAAACTGATCGTAGCTATCCTGGCTGTAGTTGATTCCCATCACGTCGACGGCCCGCGACACGCCTTCGTCGAACACGCCCGCGTTCATCGCAGCCGTGACCGGGCGCGACGCATCGAGCTTCTTGATGCAGGCCGTCATCCTCTCTGCCATTCGCCGGCCGGTCTCGGTGCTCTGCAGAGGCTCTTCGTTGAAGATCGACCACATCACAACCGACGGATGGTTGCGGTCTCGCCGCACGAGCCCCTCGAGCTGTGCGATGCCCTCGCGCGAGCTGTCGAACCGCCGGTTCTCGTCCATCACGAGCATGCCCAGGCGGTCGCATGCGTCCAGCAGCTCGGGTGCCGTCGGGTTGTGCGCGCATCGGTAGGCGTTGCAGCCCATCTCCTTCAGGCGCCTGATCCTGAATTCCTGGACGCGATCGGGCACGGCCACACCCACGCCGGCGTGATCCTGGTGGTTGCACGTGCCCTTCATCTTCACCGGCCGGCCGTTGAGGAAGAAGCCGTTGTCGGCGTCAAACTCAAGCGTACGGAAACCGAACGTCGTTTCGTATTCGTCCGCCACCCGCCCGCCGGCGGATATCGTTGAGATCATCGTATAGAGGTTGGGTGCTTCGAGCGACCACAGCTTCGGATCATCAACCTGCACCGACTGCGCAACGACGACGCTGCTTCGCGCCGCCAGGCGGCATGGTGATTGCATTGTTGCCACGCACTCGCCGTCGGCGTTTACTATCCGCGACTCAAGCGTGCAGTGCTCGTCGGCACAACTGTCGTTATCGATGGTCGTTTCGATGTTGGCGGTCCACCGGCCGTCGGCGCTCTTCGTGGGGTTCACAAACGTGCCCCAGTGTGCAACGTGTATTGGGTCGGTCTTGACCAGCCATGTGTGGCGATAGATTCCGGCGCCCTCGTACCACCAGCCTTCGAAGGCATTGGCATCGATCTTCACGGCCAGTACATTGATGTCATCTCCGAACGACGCAACGTCGGTTATGTCGACTTTGAAGCTTGTGTAGCCGCACCAATTGCGGTGCAGCGTCTGCCCGTTGAGGCACACCGTGCAGAAAGTGCCGACGCCGTCGAACTCGAGGGAGAGGTGCCTAGCGCGGTCTTCGGGATCAAGCCTGAACGCGCGGCGGTACCACCCTATGCCGCGCGGCAGAAAGCCGTGACTCAAGTTGTCGGCCTTGTCGAACGTGCCGCCAACGACCCAATCGTGCGGCAGATTCACCGCTTGCCATGTCTCGTCGGGGTAGTCGAGCTTTGCGGGCTCTTCCGCCGCGCCGGCTTTTGCCATGCTGTACGTGGCGCCATGGCCCTGCGCTCTGTCGACCTGCACGTCGCCGCGGTAAAACTTCCAATCGAAATCCAGGAGCAGTCGCTCACGGCACTTGGGGGCGTTGTTGCGCTGCATTATGTTTCTCCTTTGATCTGTGCACGGGCACCAACTGCCCGATGGCTGAGCGCTTTGTGGCGCGTTACATTAGCAGAAACGAAGCCGCGAATCAAGAGGCTGGCACTTGCTTGCGTGAATTCAGATAATGTGCTTCCCAGTGAAAGCCCCTCTCCCACGTATCTGTTTAGCGAGAGAAGCAACTATCGCCTCCGAATCGTCGTCGTCGTCCTCGAAAGGTTTTTACTGCGAACTTT
>JABMSA010000144.1 GCA_013202185.1 Planctomycetota bacterium | reverse complement strand
TCCCTGCCAAGAGCTACCGCCCCTGGCGGACAAACCGGGGTCACTGTCCCACAAGCCCTTCCCTCCTCCTCCACCCTTGAGTATTCTCGAGCCCCCTATTTGATTACCAGTGGGGGGCAGGCTGGAATCTGGGTCAGCGGTCAGGGCAAAGTAGCCGTAGTGCCTGATGTGGCCATCGTGCAGCTTGGGGTAGAGGCTCAGGCTGGCACCGTGGCCGAGGCGCGGAACCTGGCAGCAGCAGGAATCGAGCACGACAAGCTCGGCGACAAGTTCGTCGCGGCGGCCGCAGAAGCCCTGAAAAAGGGCGGACAGTGGATCCCGACCGTCGCCCGGGCGCTGTTGGACGATCTGAACGCGAATGACCGCGCGACCCTCGCGACTGAGCTTCGGAAGGCTGCCGACAGCGTGCGCGGCGACGACGCCGTAGTGCTGTTTGGCCTTGCGTGCAGGCGCGCCGGCGGCGCTGCGTGGGCGAGCTTCCGCGCCGTCACCCGCGCCGACATCATCCGCCTCAGCAGGCCCGGCGGCGACGCGCTCCTTGTCACCAACAGGCTCTCAGACCCGCGCCTCGTGCTGGCACAGTAGCAGGGAAGAAGTAGAAACGCATGAAACGCACAGAGCCCCGAAGCCGCCCAGCTTCCTGAGTGCTTTCGGCGCGGCGGGGCGTCTCTACCCCCCGTGTTGCTTCGCGAGGCGCACCATCGTCCTGTAGTTGGTGAGCGCCCGTTCAGTGACCTCGCGGCCGATCGGGCAGGCGGTGGGCAGCAGCACGAAGCCCCGCCCCTCGCCGGCCGTGCCGTCTTCGAGTGACTTCGCAACGATGCGCTCGAACTCGTCGGGCGGGGCGATCTCGATGTCGCGGATCTCGATGTTGCCGAAGAGGACCAGTCGGTCGCCGTACTCGCGGCGCACGTCGGCCAGTTCCACGTCTCCAAGCGGCGGCGGCTCGATAGGGTCCAGGGCGTCGGGGTTCATCTGCATGATGTGCGGCAGCGCGGCCTTGATCCGGCCATTCCTCGGCGGGTTGCTCTCCAGCCTTGCCCGCTTCCGCTTCGCCGGACATCTACATTGTATCACACTATCGCGTCACGTCAAGCCCGTCGAGTTATTACACACACATTGGGACGTCATGGCGGGCCGGTCGTGAGCAGCCCTGCCGGTGCCGCGCAATTGGGTTCCGTTCGTTGTATTGTATTTACATGTATTTGCGCCGTTTTTCCTGGAACTGCGGCGTTCCTCGCGCGTCTATGTTTGTAGTTACGCGATCCGGTTGGGTTGCGTTGGGACGGTCTCCCTTGTTTTGCCCTGGTGAAGAAGGAGCAAGCCATGAAATGGACACAATCCCGAGTCGTCATAGTCATCGGCCTGCTGTTCGCGTGCGGCGGCAGCGCGTTTGCCGCGGGCGACGGCTCGTCGTTCGTCATCAAGCCTGATTTCTCGCACAAGGAAATCTATGACGTTTACGAGAACCTTCGCGAGGGCTCGCAGGCGCAATTCATCACAACGGACCTGGCCCTGCACACCGGGCACTTGCTGTTCGATTACTCGCTGCGGGCGATCGAGATCGACAAGCCTATTCCACGTAGAACGGCCTGCATCATGCAGAGTCCGGATTCCGACCACGGATTGACACAGCCCTCCGGGCTGTGTTCCGGATCGCACTGCCCATTCATTCAGACATGCGGAATTCCTTATGTTTGTATGGATGAATCCGGATGGCACCTACGGACGAATACATGTAAGGAATTCCTTATGTTTGTATTGATGGATCCGGCAGCCCGGAGGGCAAGGGACGCCTAGCCACGGGCGTAAGCCCGTGGAATGGATGGGTCTGTATTGAGCCCCTGCAGGGGGCGACACACTTCTAACAAAACACAGCCGACTTCATTCACGCTGTTCCCGGCCTGTCCTCGATCATGGACATTTCCGCTTGGAGCGGTTTTTATTTGCGGTTCGAGTCCCTCTAGTTTCGTTTATTGCCGTCAACGTCCTTTCCTAGCGTGGTAATGCGGGCGCACGAAATCAGGTTTTTTGGTGGCTTGGGGGGCAATCAGAGGGTATAATAGATGGTAGCTGGACTAAGGAAACTCACGGTGAGCCACGAATTGAGACATCGGGCGGGCAAATCCAACCTTGGCTCAAAAACGCAGTCCTGCGTGACCACGTTGCGAGCTTCAACCTCCAGCGGCATGCACATTTTGCCGCCATTTACCCGCCCAATGGGGGCACACTGCAACAAAGAAGTGGGCGCAACAGCGAAAAGGAAACGCAAAAGCTACTGCCACTTGGCGAGGACTTGCTTGGTTTCACCCTTGGACTTCCACAGCATAATGTTGCCAAAAATCCCCATTCGTTATTCGCTCTCTGCTCGCATTCGGGCAAGTTTTGCCCGTAATTCGGCGCTGGTAGCTTGGTCAGCGGGAGGCTTTCCAAAGTTGAATTTCACCAACGTTCCGTCCCGCAAAGTGAACGCAGATTCCGCAAGCGAAGGGCGGCCCCTGGCACCCAAAACCGTGTATAGCATGTCTGCAACTTGCTTGATATCAAGGTCTGGGTGCACAGGGGGCTCTGCGTTCGGGGAGACACCGACTGAAGGCAGGGCAGAACCGGCCTGTTGGGCGGGCTCCCGCCCAAGCCGCGCATCCCCCACGGCTACGTCGAGCCGCAGCCCGAGGTACTCAGGCGGATCGCCCTGATGGTAACCGAGATGCAGAAAGGCCTCGCGTCGCTTGGCGTCATGCCCGAGGGCCTGGCCGACAACTATGAGCGCTTCGCCGCGCTCTGCGAGCGGCTGGCCGCCATCGCCGACAAGGAACTGAAGGGCGAGCAGTTGTCGGAAGACGACGATGAGTTCGTCGCCAACGCCGCAAGAGCGCTGAAGCAGACGACGATCCTGCCGGACGAGCTTCGCAAGAAGGTGCTGTCCGAAACGGACTCGAAAATGGCGCTCATTGCCGATGTTCACACCGATACCAATTCCGAGGTAGTCTTGGAGGAAGCCGTGGGCGCGCCGTTCCTGCTGACCGTGAAGATGCCGCTGGCCGGGGAGACGACGACGCTGAAGGGGGCGGTGTTCAGTTACTATGAATTCAAGCATCCGATGAACGACCGCCTGACGGACGAAGCCTGGCAGAAGATGCTCGCCGGCAAGGACAGCCGCCCGGCGCTGCCGGGGTGGTATCCCGCGGGGGAGTGAAGGCTCTGCCGCGCATGGCGACCGCCGCTGATCATTCCACTGGCACGTCGCAGAAGCCAAGGATCGGGCGTTCGTCTTCGTCCCTGAGAGACGTCGCCGGGTCCGGCGAGAGGGCGCCGTGCACGCGAACGCCGCCGTCGGTTTCGCGCGCGAGCGTCAGCAGCAGGCGATGGCCTTCAATCTCCACGGCCTCCACGACTACCTCGCCGGCGTCGTCCTCCACGATGAACTCCTGGATCGGATACTTGTGGACCGACCACGCGCCACGGACGTTCTCGAACTCCAACAGCACGGTCCGGCCATTGCCCGCGAACGTCGCTCGGGCAAGATCAGGTGCAAGGTATCGGACGTCGTGCCCGTAGGCCACGGCGAGAGCAGCCCGCGAGAACCGCTCGGCGAGGGCCATGTTGCCGAATGCGCTGGTGTGAATCCCGTCGCTGAGCGACAGATCGAGCGTCGGCAGCACGGCCACATTCGGCAGGGCTTTCGCGAGTTGTCGCTGTGCCTCGCGAATCATTCCCCAGCCTTTGGACTCGAGCGGTTTGAATTCACCCTCCACGTGATTGAGCTGCGCGGTGATGACCGGCAGGCCCGGGCGGCCGAGTGCATCCCTGACGGCGCCGACGAATCGTGTGAAACGTTCGGCATACGTTCGGGCATTCGCCGGGTCCGCATCGCTCTCGCCCTGATACCAGACCATCCCGGTCGCCGCGCCGCCGACCTCTTCAATGACGTCCATCATCGTTGTGTAAAGCACCGGATTGTCCGACGCCGGGTCGTACATGCTTAGCGGTGCGCCGCCGAGCGCCAGCGGCAGGAGGCCGATCGGCACGCCCGTGGCCTTGTGTACCTGTCGGCCGAATGCCAGCCAGGGCGTGTGGTCCACGAAGCCGCCGTCGCGGTTGGCAGGGTGCTGCGTGCGCGTGGTATCATGCAGGGGGTGCGTGGCGAGGCGCCACCTGAGGTCCGCGCCGAACATGTGGACACACAGGCACGGCGGATCGTCTACGGGGCCATGCCCGTATCCGGCGGCGTTGCTCTGCCCGGCGATTATCCACAGGTCGCCCACCGCCAGGTGGAATATTCTGTCGCCGGTCTGCCGCCACGGGTCGAAGGGCTTGCGAAGGGAGGTTTCAATCTTGTAGAGGCCGCCCGTGGGCACTCCTTTCAGCGTGATCTTCCATGCGTTCTTCCCGGTCACTTGTGCGTCCTGCCAATCGCAGGCCGCGCACGGAGGGCGGTTGGTGTCTTCGCGGACAACGCGCACCTGCACCGAGTAACCCGGCTCCTCGCACGTCCACACGCCCGACAATTTGATCTGCGCAGTGCCGTCGTCTCCTCTTTGAAAGACCTGCCATTCCTGTGGCCCCTCCACGATGTATGCTCCGATATGTTCGTACTGATTTGTCATGCCTTGCGGCTCCTGCCGGTGAAAGAACTCTCGGTCGCCAGTAAGCTGACAAGACTATACGAATCGGGCGGGGAAGAATCAAGAGGCGGAGCGATGTGGTGCGTAAGTGTTTTGTGGGCGCCGCAGGGCCGCCACTGCGGATTGGGGAGAGGCGAAGTCGTGGAACGCCATACGGCCCCTGCGTCTTGCGGGGCAGGTGAAGAAGATTGCGCGGCCGGCCACATGGCCTCCGTCCGCCCAATACGTCTAACGGCACCTTGCATTATCGGCAATATACGCCAGTACTCGCAGCAGCAAGCCGGACCCGCGCACCCTATTATACGCTATTAGTTCACCTTATGGGCAACGCAAATGACAAGCGGCGTCGTAAGTTGTTGGTATGCAATGAGTTACATCTTCACCCGGTGCCTGGCACCGTTAAGAGATGCAAGTGGTTGGTATGCAAGGAGTTACGTGGGGCTCGTGTACCGATGTCGGGAGGGAGGCCTGCAAATGGCCGTTTCGAGGCGTTCTGGGCATAG
>JABMSA010000014.1 GCA_013202185.1 Planctomycetota bacterium | reverse complement strand
TGCAGCCCCTTTCAAGGGGCTTTACGGCCGGCCGTCAGGCCGGACGCCTAGCCCCGTCCTTTAGGGCGGGGCAATCGATATGCCAGCGACTCGCCGCTACGCGGTACCGCGCCCGCACCATGCAACCAAGATGGCCGGGATCATCCTCGACCGAATCATGACTCCAGAGCTGTCGGATCAGTAATGGAAAAAACTGACCCCAACCACTTTTAGGACGTTACCAAACTTTTTGGGCTTTTCGTCGGAACTCATAACTCGTGTTCGTCCCGCCCTTCCATTCCAAGGTGCCAGCGCCAGTCGAGTGGGCGGTGTTTGTAAACGCCTACGAGACGCGCCCACATTGAATCGACGTTTATCAACTTGAGGCGGCTGAAGGTCGCTGCTTCGCGTTGATGCATGACTACTGCCTTGTTCAACACGCCAAGCACGCCGGGCTGTTCGCGCACCATCGCATCGATCGAGCCGGCGAGGGTGCCGGCGGACGGCCCGGCCGAGCAGGCGATGATGACGAGGTCTTGCGATCTCCTGGAAAGCGGATCTGCGGCCAGGATCCGGGCCGTAGCGGTCGCATAGTTTTCATGACGCGCAAGTGCGAAGTAGACGTTTATGGCAAACGTGCCGGCGGCGTAGGGATCGGGGCCGACGGCGAGTTCTTTTCGTGCTTGATCGTAGTTGCCGAGGATCGTATTGAATACTCCTCGCGCGGTTAGAATCGCCGGCGGCGAGGCGCCCCGTGCCAGGGCTTTGCGGCATTGGTCTGCGGCCGCGAGCACGCGCCCGTCGAGCGCCAGCATCCGGGCGCGCAGCAGCCACACGTGCGGAAGTGACGGATCGCGTGCCGATAGCCTGGCGTAATGTTTTTCGGCTTCCCCGGGGCGGCCTGCAAGGCTGTGTGCCAGGGCCAGAACATGATGCCGGACCTCGGGCCGGGGTGCTTGTTCGAGTAGGGCCTGGTACTCGGCAATGACGGCCTCGAGGCGGCCCTGTGCCATTTGCGCGGCCGCCAGGGCCTGGGCTGCCAGGGCCGATTTCGGCCGAACGCTCAGGTACTTGTGCAGTACTTCGATCGCGGCGTCTGCGTCGCGCCGCCCGATGTGAACGGCGGCGAGCAGGCGGAGCGCGGCCGGGTCGGCGGGGTTGTGGCCCAGGACGGTCCGGCAGTTTGTTTCGGCAACGTCGAGGTCCCCCTTGGCCAGGGCGGTCGCTGCGCGGGCTATGCGGGCCTCGGGAAAAACATCCGGGCGTTCGCACAAGGCCTGCAGGCATTGCTCGGCCCGGTCAATTGCGCCGATCCGGTAATAAGCCAGGCCGAGATGATACTGCAAGAGCTGCCCGCTCTTCTGTTTGGCGGCGGCCAGGGCAAGCTGTTGCGCCGCCCGGCTGAATCTGCCTTCGATGAGGTCGATGCTGCCCTCGAGAAACATCGCGCAGTGGTCGCGGGGGTCGTTGCGGCGGAGCTTGCTGATGGTGTGTGCGAGCTGCTCGAACTCGCCTTTCGAGAAGAGGATTGCAGCCTGCAGACGCAAGGCGTGCGTGTTGCCGGGCTCTTTGGCCAGTGCTTGCCGGACGAGCGCTTGGGCGTCGGCGGTGCGGCCCTGGCGCATGGCGAGCCGCGCCGCGTAGGTCAGCAGATTCACGGGAGGGGATTCGAGCCCTTCCACGAGCTTGAGCACGGCCTGCGTGCCCTGTTGCACGGCGCCCGTTGTAATGTCGGTGGCGGCGAGCGCCAGCCGTGCCGGCGCGAAGTTGGCGTCGATGACGACGGCCGACTGAAATAATCCGCGCGCGGCCTGCTGGTGCGCGAGGGCCTCGGCGAGTTGCCGGGCGACGTCTTCTGCCGCTTGGCCGGTGCCTTCGAGTTCTCGAGCGATTTCGACGGCTGCGTCGAGCTTTCCGGCTGAAACGCAGCGGCGGACCTGCTCGGCGCGGGGGCCGGCGAGAAGTGCCAGATTTTCTTCGGCTTCTTTGAGGGCAAGCGCCCGGCTGCGAAGCCGCACTTGCCCGGCGAGGTGGAGGGCTGCAAGGTGCACGGGCCGCAATGCGCTCGAGGAGCCGGCGCGGGCAAGTTGCACGAAGGCCTTGAGGTACGCCAGGCGTTTTTCGAGATCGGAAACTAAGGCAACGTATCGAGCGAACTCGTCGGAGGAGGTGATAAGCGGATCGAGCGCAACGGCCTTATGGTAGCTTGCAAGGGATTGGGTGAAGGCTTGTTGGCGCAGCAGCACCCGCGACAGCTTCAGGTGAGTGGATGCATGCTCGGGCGCGAGCTTTGCGGCCTTTTGCAGGGTGCGCTCTGCCTTATCGAGCTTTCCGAGCGATGCATCGATCTGGGCCTTTGCAACAAGCGCCCGGGGCGATGGGCCCGGCAGCTTGATGGCTGCCAGCGCAATTGCGCCCGCGCAGAGAACGGCAAACGCGGCAATTAGTATGCGTTGTGGCTTCATGAGAAGGCGTCAGAAAGATGATCCGGGGTTGCGTGCGGGCCGGCGGACCCGGCCTGCGGCTCCACTGCTCATTGTTTGCGAATTCGCCATCAGTCCGTTTCCATCCCTCGTGAAACGGAAAATTCGTACTTGCGCATTTTCTTGAAAAGCGTGCTTCGGTTGACCTGGAGCATTTCGGCGGCCTTCTGACGGTTCCATCCGGCTGCACGCAACGCGCGCTCGATGATTTCGCGCTCGGGCCCCTCGAGAGCCTGCTTGAGCGGCAGCACCCCGGCCTCCTGCGGAGAAGTTGCGGTGTTGTCGGTGATGCGAGGAGGCAAGTCGTCGATTCCGATGGTGTTTGCCTTGGCGAGTATCACCGCGCGCTCGATGACGTTCTCAAGCTCGCGCACATTGCCGGGCCAGTTGTGCTGCTGCAGCCGGCGCATCGCTTCGTCGGTTATGCCGTTGATGTTCTTGTTGTTTTCGCGGGAGCACATGATGGTGAAGTGCTCGGCGAGCTTGGCGACGTCGCACACTCTTTCGCGCAGCGGCGGCACCTCGATGGGCACCACGTTTATTCGGTAGTAGAGGTCGGCCCTGAAATTGCCCGCCTCGATTTCCTGGTTGAGATCCTTGTTGCTGGCGATGATTATTCGGACGTCCGTGGCGATCGAATCGTTGGAGCCGATCTTCTCGAATGTTCGGTCTTGGAGGATGCGCAAGAGCTTGACCTGCAACGACGGCGAGGCGGCGGAGATCTCATCGAGGAAGATCGTTCCGCCGTCGGCAAGCTCAAACTTGCCCGGCTTGTCTGCGTGTGCGCCGGTAAACGCCCCCCTGACGTGGCCGAACAACTCGCTCTCGAGGAGTGTTTCGGGCAGGGCGCCGCAGCTCACTTCGATGAAAGGCTGGTCGCGTCGGGTGGACTTCTGGTGCACGGTATGGGCGATGAGGCTCTTGCCTGTTCCCGACTCGCCCGTGATGAGAACCGTTGCCTTCGTGTTGGCTACCACATCGATGATGTCGTAGATCTTCTGCATGCTGTGGTCGCGCCCCAACAGCATGCTGTACTGGTTTCGCAGGCCGAGCTGCTTTCTCAGTTCGAGGTTTTCACGCAGCAGTTGCTGCCGGCCGAGTGCACGGTCGATCGCGAGCTTGACGCCTTCGTCGATGAGCGGCTTGGTGATGTAGTCGAACGCCCCCAGCTTGATGGCCTCGACGGCGGCTTCGATCTGGCCGTAGCCTGTGATCAGCACCACGGAGAGGTCGGGGCAGTTTTCGGCGGCGTGCTTGAGGACGTCGAAACCGGTGACGTCGGGCATGTTGACGTCCGTGAGGACCACCTGAAAAGGCTTGTTCTGCATCTTTTCAATTGCCTGGGCGCCTCCCTCGGCGCTGTCTACCGAGTAACCCTCGAGCCTGAGGAATTCCGATAGCGATTTGCACTCGATGGGGTCATCGTCAACGACGAGTATCTGACCAGTCATCACTGTTGGCTCCTGTTGTTTGCCGGGGCGCGCCTGAGCGGGGTTGCGCTTGTCGCGCTCCACGGTTTCCTGCGGCCGGGGCGGCTCGGCCGGTTACTGCCTCGTATGCTATGACGCGGGAAGCGTGATCGTGAATGTCGTTCCTTTGCCTTCTTCGCTTTCCACGTGTATGTTTCCCTGGTATTTCTGTATCATGTCGTGGCATATGGCCAGGCCGAGGCCCGTTCCCTTGCCGGGCTCTTTTGTGGTGAAAAACGGATCGAAAATCCGCTTCCTCACGGACTCGGGCATGCCTGTGCCGGTGTCTGACAACGTAACAACGATCTGCCCGTCTTCGAGAGCGCTTGCTATCGAGAAAGTGCCGCCGCCCTCCATGGCATCGAGGGCATTGCGGGCGAGATTCAAGAGCATCTGTGTCATGTCGCAGGGCGACTCGGACAGATTGGGCGCGAGGTCCATCTTTATTTCGATGCTGCGCTCTTCGGCTTCATACCTGATGGAGCCGATGGCTTCCTTGATTGCCTCGTTGACGTGGGTGTTGCGGCGCGGGCGGTGGGTGTTGCGCGAAAACTCGAGCAGCGAGCCCACGATGCCCGCCATGCGTTCGAGGCCCGTGCGGGCCTCTTGCAGGTACATCTGCATTCGTTCGTCGTGGTCTATCTGGCTCAGCGACAGATTGACGAATCGCAGTATGCCGTCGAGCGGATTGTTCAGCTCGTGGGCCACCCTCGCCGCGAGCTTGCCGATAACCGCATGGCGCTCGGAAGCCGCCAGCAACCTTTCCATATTGACGCGCTCGGTGATGTCTTCGAGCACTATCACGCCCCCGATTATTTCGTCTTCGGGGTCCCTCATCGGCGTGGCGATGGCGCGTATGACAAACGACTTGTCGCCCGAGGCCGGCACGAACGTGGCTGAATCAAAACGGGCGACGCTGCCCAGCTCGATTACCGCCTGCAGCTCGCGCACCCACGACTTTCCCTTCTCGGCCACGTCCAGCTCGAGAAGATTCTTGCTGCCGGGTCGTTCGCACAGAATCTCCTCCGTGCGTTGATTGCAGAATGTTATCCGAAAATCCCTGTTGAAAGTGAGCAGGCCAAGGGGGATGCTCCTGACTATGCTCTCGTTGTAGCTCTTGAGCCGGCCGAGTTCTTCGCTGGTGTTGGCGAGGTTCTCGAGGGCGCGGTCGAGCCGGCTGTGGAGTTCGTGGTTAAACTCCTCCAACAGCTCGTGCCTGCCGAGTTTCTTGATGGCCGATGCGGAGTAGTTGGCGGCCACGAGGAGCTGCTTGAGGTCCTGCGGCTCGAACGGGGCGCCGCCATTCTTGTCGTGGAGGTTGATAACGCCGAGCAATTCGTTGTTTTCCACAAGCGGCACCGACACGAACGATGCGCCTGAGTGGCGCTCGGAATCGCTTGGCTTGAAGCGGGCGTCCTTGTTGATGTCGGTTACAAACAGGGGCTCGAGGGCTGCGCCCACATATCCGGCAACGCCTTCGTTGAGCTTCCGGCGCACGTTTTGCAGCGATTCGGCCATTCGACCCTTCACCGAGCTCAGCACCAGCTCTTTGCTTTCCTTGTCGTATAGGAAAACCGATCCGGCGTTGGCTTTCAGCATCTGCATGCAGGTGTCGAGTACGGAATCGAGAAGGCCCTTGACCGACTGCACTGAGTGCGCCGATTCCCACAACTCATGGAGGAGGCTCAGCTCATACAGCTTCCTGGAGAGTTCTTTCGTCTCGCCGCGAATCTGCGCCAGCCGGGCGGCCCTTCTTTCCAGTCCTGCTATTCTACTATGAAGCAATCCTTCTGGCTCCTGGCACGGTTGGCCCCCGCCGAGCGAGCAACGCCGCCGATGCGCTAGGGTCGCAACTTTCCAAACGAATTTCCCTGTAAGAGCAACCAAGCGTGGAAGTGAGTACGTCTACATAGTACCCTGCAAATATGGTGCCACGCTGCAACATATCGTGCAAAAACTCCCCATTGGCTCTTAAGTGGTGGTACATACAATACTTACAGAAGGCGCCACAGCGCCCGCCAAACCGGACGTTCGCATAGATGTGTATTTTTCACGACGCCGAAGAGGGCTTGTATCCATCATAACATCCTATCGCTATACCAGTTACGACGTATTCCGCTATACCATGCATGTGTCAGGTATCCCTTACATGTTTCTTGCTGCGAGTCATTCCGTGGCGCAGCGTCGGCATCATCCGGAAAAAAACAAGCACGTGTGTTGAGAAAAACAGCCATTTGCACTTCAAGTAATCTCGTTTTTCAGACGATATAACATTTAGACAATCACACAGCATCTGGTATATAGCCGCGAGGCCACCCGTAGCTGCTGAGGTTTTTTTGTGCGGCACGACCGATCACGTGTTATACGGTCCTTTATAAAGGGCATTATGGCCTGTTTGTAGCACCAACGAAGGAGCAAGCGAAACTATGACACCTGAAGAGATCAAGCACCTCCGGCAGAAGGCGGGCCTGAGCCAGGAAGACTTCGCCCGGGAGCTTGGCATCAGCTTCGCCACCGTCAACCGCTGGGAGAACAATCGAGCCGCGCCGTCGCGCCTGGCGCGAAAATCGCTCGATCAGTTCAGGAAACGCACCGAACGGTTACATGCTTCATGAGTATTTTCGGCAACATGCCCGCCGAATTTTGCACTAAAGGACCGTCTGTCACGGAAGCATAGATGGCACCACGGGGAAAAAAGGCAACACTTCCGACGCTCAATGCCGCCAAGATCATCCGCGTCGAGTGCAACATGGAAGAATTCCCCTACTTCCGACTCTCCAAGCGCGACGCCCGAACCCTCCGCGAAATCTATTACAGCCGCGACACCCGCGACCCTGACGGCAACATCCTCCTGCAGGAGTGGATAGTCCGCGCATCAGGCACCCTCGGCCTGCCGGGGCCGTTCGATCAGGACGTCTACGTGGCGCTCGAGGAGATCATCGACGAGCGCGGCATCGACGCCGACGGCGCCCTGCCCTTCACCAAATACCGCATCGCCGAAATCATGGGCAAAGGCCACTCGGGCATCATCTACCGAAAAATCACCGAAGCCATCGAGCGCATGGTAGCCACATCCATCACCTCGGGCCAAGCCCTCTACCACAAAGGCGAGCGGCACCACATATCCGGAGTATTCGCACTCTACGACGAGGCCAGCTTCTACAACCGCACCATCGCCGCCAAGCGCAAAAAAGCCAAAGGCAAAAGCGTCGAATACAACATCCTCTACCCCAGCCGGTGGTACATCGACAGCCGCCGGGCAAACTACACCAAGCCGCTCAACACCACCTTCTACCGCAGCCTGGGCCTGCCCACCGCCAAAAAGCTCTATCGGCTGCTCGACAAGCGGTCGTACCCCGACCGCGCCAAAATAGAAATATCACTCACCGAACTCGCCCGCGCGCTGCCGCTCAACGAAGACTACCCCTCCTTCCTCAAGAAAGTGCTCGACAAGGCCCACGCCCAACTCATCGCCGGCGGATTCCTCGCCTCCACCGCATACGAACAAATGCGCGGCCGGGGCAGTTGGAAGGTAGTATACCGCTTCCCGCGCACGCGCAAGGAAGAGCCCGTAGCCAACCACCTGGCCCGCATGCTCATGAACCGCGGCATCAGCCGGCCCGTAGCCCTCGGGCTCGTCCGGCGCCATCCCGAGCGCATCCCCAGGCAAGTGGAAATACTCGACTGGACAACAAGCACCGGCACCGGCAAGGCCAAAACCAACCCCGCCGGCTTCCTGCGCAAATCAATCGAAGACAACTACCAGCCGCCGCCCGGCTTCATATCAGAAGCCGAAAAGAGAAGCATCAAGGAAGAAAGCCTCCGCAAGATCCGCGAGAAGCAAGCCCAGATGCAGCTGCAGGAAAACGAGCGTCGCGTACAGCTCGAGAAAATCCACGAGATACGCGACACCCTCAACGCCTCAGAGCTGGAAGCCCTCGAGGCCCACGCCGAATCCAACCTCAACACCTTCATGCGTCGCAAGCTACGCGACGAGCGTCGTGTCGGCCACCTCAAGCCCACCACCAGGATCGCCCTCGAGCAAGAGCTGGACCGCATCATCGAAATGAAATACCTCGACGGCTAACCGCGTATAAATTATTCCCTTAATTGTGCCAGGCACAATTAGGGTCTGCAACTACTGGTGTGCCAAGCACTTACGCACGCCCTTCGTATTTGCTCTCTCCAGATACGCGTATAAGACACGCTCCCCCCTGATGCCCTGACGCGCGCAATGTAACGCGAGAGTCTGTCTCGGGCTGCCCTCTGCTTCGGATCGCCGGGCTTCTGCCGCCCCCTGCGGGGCTCCAGAGGGTGTGTGGGCACGGGGTCCACGGGCTCACGCCCGAGGCTAGGCGTCTGTCGCCCTTCGGGCTCAGGAGCGGCATGGCTTTCATGTCGCGGCAATGTCGTACGAGAATCCGTCGCGCGCCGGACAGATTCCGGCGTCAGAATGCAGACCAGAGCGCCGCAAGAGAAAAAATATGCATGGGCGCGGGTGGGGGCGCCTACTCTCCGAGTAGGTTCGCCGGGATGTCGGCCTGCCCTTCGGGCAGGTTAGCCGAGCTTTCGCTCGGCGGTCAAGGCTTTGCCCGCCCTCTGGATCGGACCGCCTGCCTGTTCCAGGTGTGACATCTGGCCCGTGACTCTCCGAATAAATAGGTAACCGTCCCTAGTTTTC
>JABMSA010000143.1 GCA_013202185.1 Planctomycetota bacterium | reverse complement strand
CTTTTCCCGATGCTGAAGGCCAGCCTCAAGAGCCTGGCGTGGCCCAACGTTTATTTTCCGCCTGCGGCGCTCCTCAGCCTGAGCCTTCTCGCCGTCCTCGGCATCCAGTTCCTCGTGAAAAAGGAGGCGCGTGATTGCCGCACCCTCCTCCTCCTTTCGCTTGGCGGCCTCGCGGTTCTCAACGCCGTCTCCATTGGCGTCTTTCGCGGCGAGAACAACAACTTCGGCATGCCGTCGTTCCGCTATACGGACCTCCTTCTCGGTCTGCCACTTGTCGTGCTCCTCGCCGGGCTGCGCACGATCGAACTGGCGGAGAGGAAGAATGCCCAGACTGTCCTTCGTCTCCTCACGGCGCTGGCCTTTCTCGTCTTTGCCGGCGGTTACACCATCCATTCCCTGTATCGCATCTGGCCCTTCGTCGCGCGCGAGAATGGCGAGTGGCGCGGCGGCGCGGCCCATGCCGCGTTGAAGGAATCGCTCCGCGCGGGCGAAAGCGCGGTCGCAGACCGGATGTATGACCAAGACTCGCCCTATCACCCGCCGTCCGACGAGTGGGCCGGAGCGAGGGAATCCGACGGCATCCTGAGGTCCGGGCTGCTTTTCGGCATCGAACTGGAATGTGCGACCGGAGGCGCAACGGCGGGCGAACGAGAAGAAGATGGATTCCGGCCGGCGGGCTATTTTCCCGCGCTTCAGCCGCCAGCCCACCTGACCTTTCTGGGCAGCTACGGCCCCCAGGAGGAGGGCGAGGAGCGGCGCTTCGTGAGCGAGTCGTTCGTTTGCCATGGACCCGCCCTCGAGTTCGGGTTGCTGCTCGACAAAAAGGCCCGCTTCAGGAAGTACCAGCTGCCGGGCTGCACGCTTGATCTCGTGCGAGAATCGACCGGCGAACGCCGCGAGCTGCTCTCCAGGCTGCTCTACGGGTATCCCTCACTGCTGCGCGACAGGGAAGAAATCTCGGTGCCGGTCGTACCCGGAGAAGCCTACCGCATCGAGGCCGCCGACACCGATCCGGTTGCCTGGTTCGCTTTCTCCGAACCGCGCGACGCGGGCCGCCTGTCTCCTGTCATGGTGGCCCTGTTCAACTCGTCCAAGCTCTTTGCGCTCGCCGGGGCGGGTCTTTTCATGCTCGTATGGGTGATCGGGAAGATCATGCCGATGGACGAGAACGAAAGCGTACCCCGATGAGCGAGCAACTGACGTCCCGCGAGTTGAAGCTTTTCTCCGTCGTGATCCCCGCGCGCGATGAAGCGGGCAGCATCGAGGAGACGCTACGGCACATGCACGAAGAGTTCTCGCGCGCGGGGATCCCGCACGAACTTGTCGTGGTGGACGACGGCAGCACCGACGAAACCCATGCCGTCCTCGATCGGCTGGGCGAAGAAATCCCCGTGATTCGCTCCCTGCGCAACACAGGGGAAAACGGCTTCGGAAGAGCCGTCGTCTACGGTCTCGACCGGGCGAAGGGTGATGCGATCACGATCATGATGGCGGACAGCTCCGACAGCCCGGCCGACGCCGTCAAATACTGGGAGAAGCTGAAGGACGGGTATGACTGCGTTTTCGGAAGCCGCTTCATCAGGGGCGGCAAGACGGTCGATTACCCGCTCATGAAGCTCATTCTGAACCGCATGGCCAACGGTTTCATCCGCCTCCTCTTCCGGCACGGACTGAACGACACCACCAACGCATTCAAGGCATACACCGCCGAGACCATTATGGGCTGCCGCCCCCTCCTTTCTCCGCACTTTAATCTCACGGTTGAGCTGCCCCTCAAGTGTTTTGCCCGGGGCTACCGGTTCGCCATTGTGCCGATCACATGGACAAACCGGAAATCCGGCGCGTCAAAGCTGCGCATCAAGGAAATGGGCAGCCGCTATTTTTTCATCTGCATGTATCTCTGGCTGGAAAAATACTTCAGCCGAGGCGATTACCGGCGCAAGCCGGGCTAGGAAGACGAACCGCTTGAGTCCTGAACGCACGCGGTTGCGAGGAACCGTGAGAACGCCGAGCCGTGAACAAGAACCAAGCCCACGACGACCTCAGTTTCGAGTACCGCCTTCGCTTCACTGCCGTGCGCGAGCGGCGGATTCGGGTATGGCGTATTCTCGTGGACGATTACTTCAGCACCTTCATCCGCAAGGACGCAGTGGTGCTCGACCTGGGCTGCGGATGGGGCGAATTCATCAACCAGATCGAGGCTGCAAAGAGATATGGCATGGATCTGAATCCCGACACCCGGGACAACCTCGATGAGGGAGTGGAATTCCTGTGGCAGGACTGCTCAGAGAAATGGCCGCTTCCGGAAGACTCGCTGGATTGGGTGTTCACGAGCAACTTTTTCGAGCATCTGCCTGACAAGGCAGCCCTCAACCAAACCCTGATGCAGGCGCACCGCTGCCTGAAGCCGGGCGGCAGAATCATCTGCCTCGGCCCCAATATCAAGGCCCTCCACGGGCACTACTGGGACTTTTACGATCATTACATCCCGCTCACCGGGCAGTCGCTGAAGGAAGCACTCGAACTCCGGAATTTCGAGGTGGAGACCGTGATTGACCGCTTTCTTCCCTACACCATGGTCAATCGCAAATTGAACGCTCTTTTCCTCGCCAGGCTCTACTTGAAGCTGCGGCCGGCCTGGCGGATTTTCGGCAAACAGTTCCTCCTCGTCGCCCGCAAACCGGACGCGCCCGCGGTAACTGAAACCGAAGCAGGCGATTAGGCCAAGTCTCCCTGACGGCGAGTTTGTTCTTCAGTTTGAAAATTCTTTGCCTTCATCCGGTTGACTTTTTCGATGGCATGCGGCCCGATTAGATTTGCTATGAATGTTGTCTTTTCGGTTCCTCGGCGGGCTGCCGGCGCGGCGGCGATTTTGTTTTTGTCCCTGCTTTTCGTCACGGCGGCGAATGCCGACGACTGGCCGCAATGGCTGGGGCCGGAGCGCGACAGCGTTTGGCGGGAGAGCGGGATTCTCACGGCGTTTCCTGAGGGCGGGCCGAAGGTGGCGTGGCGGGCGCCGGTCGGGCACGGTTACGGGGGGCCTGCGGTCGCGGACGGGAAGGTTTACGTCATGGACTACGAGATCGAGTCGGGCGGGATCGAAAACAATCCCGGCGGGCGCACGAAGCTGGAGGGCAAAGTCACACGGTCACGCAGGTACCGCTGGCCCCCAGCTCAGGCAATGCAGGAATCGGTCCTGCACGTACTGCTCACTATGATTGACGACAGGGTCTGTGGCGGCGCACAAATCGGGTGATTTCTGAGCTGATAGGTGCTACGGTGCCGGAGGTGGTGAACGCCTGCAAGAGGCTGTACCGTGTCAGAGGTGAATGAACAGCAGCTCAGGGAGTTGGTCCAAGGGGGCGAAGGGCTGACGACGGAGTTCAAGGCGTGCCGAATTCAACTGAGCAGGGATGTCTACGAGACGGTCTGTGCCTTTCTGAATCGGCACGGCGGAACAATCCTGCTGGGGGTTGAGGACTCCGGCGATGTGGCGGGCATGGATCCCGATGCCGTGGACCAGATCAAGAAGGATTTCGTCGTCACCATCAACAATCCCCGGAAGATCAATCCGCCGGCCTACCTGGCGGTTGACGCAGGTACCTGGATGGCAAAGCCATTCTCTGGGTCTACGTACCCGAGAGCTCGCAGGTACACCGCTGCAATGGCCGGATCTATGACCGCAACGAAGACGGGGCCTCGACATCACGGATCACACTCGGCTCGTGGCGGAGCTCTACCACCGCAAGCAAGCCAGCTACTCGGAAAACAAGATTTACCCGTTTGCGGGTCCGGAGGAGTTGCGGACCGACATCATCGACAAATCCCGCAGGCTGGCGGGAGTGTGACGAGCGGATCATCGCCTTCGTGCAGAAACACCTGCCCGACCCGTTTCATCTTGAAGGCATCGAGCGTGTCAGTATCCGGGATGCCATCTTCCGCGAAGTTGCCTCCAATATCCTGATCCACCGGGAGTATACCAACGCGTTCCCGGCCAAGTTGATCATTGAGTACGGCCAAGTGCGAACCGAGAACAGTAATAAGCCCCATGGCTTTGGCGTACTGGACCCCGCCAGCTTTACGCCCTATCCGAAGAATCCCGTCATCGGCGCCTTTTTCCGGGAGATTCACCGTGCCGACGAACTTGGCTCCGGCATGCGCAGGATGATGAAGTACGGCAAGGTCTATGGCGGCGCCGATCCCCAAATGATCGAGGGAGATGTGTTTCGAATCGTCATCAAGGTGCCGGAATTTGGAGCATCGGGCGTTCCTGGCGGCGACTCGAAACGGGATGGGGAACCGATGGAGGCACAAGTCGAGGCACAGGCTGAGGCACAAGTCGAGGCACAGGCTGAGCGAGATATCCTCCGTGTTTGCGCCAAGTCGCCGCTCTCCTCGGCTGAGATTGCATTGGCACTTGGGCACAAGCAACTCAGCGGGAACCTACGCAAAGCATTACCTCGCTTGCGTGAACTGGGTCTCTTGGCATACACGATCCCAGACAAACCCACCAGTAGCCGGCAAAAATACCGCCTGACCGACAAAGGTTGTGCCTGGTTGAAGAGACCTCAGCAGTAGGCGCCCGTTCAGAGCCGCACACTACCGGCCCTGTCCGTCCCCTCCACGGCCCTACCGCAGCAGGCCGAGTCCAACCAGCTCCTCAAACT
>JABMSA010000142.1 GCA_013202185.1 Planctomycetota bacterium | reverse complement strand
TTTGGCTTATAAGGAAGATGGTCTTAAGCCCCAGTTCATTGTCGAAGAGATCGCGAGGCTGACCGGCGGCAAGGCGCTTATTACGACGGAGGTCGGGCAGAACCAGATGTGGGCCGCGCAGTGGTTCACATACAGCAAGCCCAGGCGCTTCATATCGTCGGGCGGGCTCGGAACAATGGGCTACGGCTTTCCGGCGGCGATCGGCGCGCAGCTTGCCTGCCCCGATGCCGTGGTCTTCGACGTCGCCGGCGACGGAAGCTTCCAGATGAACATCCAGGAGCTGGCGACCGCTGTGAAATTCAAGCTGCCCGTCAACGTCGCCATCCTCAACAACGGATACCTCGGAATGGTCCGGCAGTGGCAGCAGTTGTTCTACAACAAGCGATATTCCGGCAGCGTGCTCGGCGACGCCAACCCCGATTTTGTCATGATCGCCCAAGCCTACGGAGCCGAAGGCATACTGGTGGAGAAAACCGAAGACGTTCGACCCGCAATCGACAAGGCGATCGCGTCGCCCAAGACGGTCGTGATCGACTTCCGCATCGAGCGCGAGGAAAACGTCTTTCCGATGGTGCCCGCCGGAGAAGCCATCAACAAAATGATCGGAATGGCCTGACCATTCATTACTACGGACTAACCACCTATGAGACACGTCATAAGCGTAACTGTTGAAAACAAGCCCGGCGTCCTGGCACATATCTCCAGCCTCTTTGCAGCAAGAGGATACAGCATCGATTCGCTCGCGGTCGGCGAAACCGAAGACCCCGCGATCTCGAGAATGACCATCGTCACACGCGGCGACGATCAGATCATCGAGCAGATCATCAAGCAGCTCCGAAAGCTCATCAGCACGCTGAAGGTAAACGACCTCAGCAAAGTCGACTTCATCGAGAGAGACCTCGTCCTGATACAGGTGAACGCGCCCCCCGGCAAACGCGGAGAGATAATCGAAATAGTCAACGTATTCCGCGGCAAGATAGTGGACGTGGGCCAGAAGAACCTCGTTGTGGAGCTTTCGGGGCAGGGAAACAAAGTCGAAGCATTCATCGATCTGCTCAGAACATACGGCATAAAGGAAATGGCGAGAACGGGCAGCATTGCAATGACCCGCGGCGCCAAGTAAACGTCTGCAAGGCGTTCCCACGCCTCTTAAAGTCGGGCCGCTCTAATTGTGAGTCAGAGCGCCCAGATCAAGAACGACGACGACGACGACGAGAACGATATCCGGATTGCCAAAAAACGGAATCAGCCTTCGTCGGTGGGCGCACGACGGGCGCCTGGTCGATGTCGCACAGCGCCGGATCGATGCTAGACGCGCGCCCGTCATTGGAAATTGCACAAGTGTGTGGCAGTAGTGCCAAACCGACTGGAGCCTGATTTTGAGATCCCGACAGAGACAATTTCTTTTTTCAGCCCCCTCTTAGGGTACGTACCCTTCTGTACGTACACTACAGTACACTATAAGGTTAGACTCACACAGAAGGAAAGGACAGCATTCAATGGCGACAATGTATTTCGAGAAAGATGGCAACCTCGAGCTTCTCAAAGGAAAGAAAATTGCCATCATCGGCTTCGGCAGCCAGGGCCACGCGCAGGCTCAGAATCTTCGCGACAGCGGCCTCGAGGTAATCATCAGCGAACTGCCCGGCACCCCCAATTATGACTTCGCCGTCGAGAAGGGCTTCAAGCCCATCGCCGCCGACGAAGCAGCCAAGGCCGGCGACATCGTTCAGATTCTCATCCCCGACGAAATACAGGGCAGGGTATACAAGGAATTCATCGGGCCCAACCTCCAAGAGAACAACGTACTGATGTGCTCTCACGGTTTCAACATCCACTTCGGGCAGATCGTGCCGCCTGCAAACGTCGACGTGATAATGGTTGCCCCCAAGGGCCCCGGCCACCTTGTCCGAAGCGAATATGAAAAGGGCGGAGGAGTGCCCAACGTCATCGCCGTGTTCCATGACCACAGCGGCAACGCCAAGGACATCGCCCTGGCATACTCCAAGGGCATCGGCGGGCTGCGAGCGGCCGCCATCGAAACCACATTCGCCGAAGAAACCGAAACCGATCTCTTCGGGGAGCAGGTAGTGCTTTGCGGCGGAGTGACCGCGCTCGTCAAGGCCGCCTTCGAAACGCTCGTCGAGGCCGGCTACCAGCCCGAGATCGCATACTACGAGTGCATGCACGAACTCAAGCTCATCGTCGACCTCTTCTATCAGGGCGGCATAAGCTACATGCGATACTCGGTCAGCAACACGGCCGAATACGGCGACCTCACCCGCGGGCCCAGAATCATCACCCCCGAAACCAAGAAAGAAATGAAGAAGATACTCGGGGAAGTCCAGAACGGCGAATTCGCAAAAGAATGGATACTCGAGAACGCGGCCAACAGGCCCGTCTTCAACGCCCTCGAAAAGAAGGACAAAGAGCACCTCATCGAAAAGGTCGGGCTCGACCTCAGGCGAATGATGACCTGGATCGACTCGAAGGAAGTGGAATAACACACGTCCGCATTCCCATGCAACCACAGAGCGCGGCCGGGCAAAATCGCATGGCCGCGCTCTTCATATTCGGGCGGCCGCCAAACGGCGCGCGGCAGGCACAATATGCCGGAGTTCAAGGATGATTTGCGTTTCACTCGCGAGCAGTGATCTCGCCCAGTTGCAGCAAGACATAACCGCCGCCGCACGCGTCGCCGACGCAATCGAAATACGGCTCGACTACCTGCCGATGAACATCGACCTCACCGCCGTACTCGCCGCCAGGCCCAAGCCCATCATCGTTACCTGCCGGCGCATGCACGACGGAGGCAAATACGAAGGCGACGAGCGAGTGCGCGTGCTCGCACTGCAGAAAGCCGCCCAGCTCGGCGCCGACTTCATCGACATCGAAGCCGACTCCGCCGCCGAGCTGCGAGACGTTCCCGCAAGGCGGATCGTATCGTATCACAACTTCAAGGAAACGCCCGAAAACCTCGCCGCAATCCACGAGACCTGCGCACACACAAAGCCCCACATCGTCAAGCTCGCAACCATGGCCAACAGCCAAACAGACAACCTCCGAGTGTTCGAGCTACTCCGCGAGGCGGGCGTTGCCACCGCTGCCTTCTGCATGGGCGAGCTTGGCCTCATCAGCAGAATCATAGGCAGGAAGTTTGGCGGCGAAATCACATACGCCGCGCTCGGCGCCGGCCTCCAGACCGCCCCCGGCCAGCTCACGGCCGCCGAGCTGCGCGATCTCTACCGCTATCACAAGATCGGCCCCAACACCGCCATCTACGGCGTCATGGCCAACCCCGTGGCACACAGCATGAGTCCCGCCATTCACAACGCAGCCTTCGAAGCCACCGGAATCGACGCAGTTTACATTCCCCTCAAGGTCGAAGAGCCCGTCGGGTTCGTCAACGCCTTCAGAGCCATCGACGTCAGAGGCTACAGCGTCACGATACCTCACAAGGAAACGATCATGCCCGCGATGGACGAGATCGACCCCGTGGCGAAAGCAATCGGCGCAATGAACACCGTAGTCAATCGCGACGGCAAGCTCTACGGATACAACACCGACTACATGGCCGCCGTCGGAGGGCTGGAAAAAGCGACCGACCTGCCCGGTAAAACCGCCCTGATGATCGGCGCCGGTGGTTGCGCACGTTGCGATGTGGTGGATTTGGCCTGTGCTGCGAAACGTGAAATGTCGAAGCCGGCGGAGGCTCACGCGAGG
>JABMSA010000141.1 GCA_013202185.1 Planctomycetota bacterium | reverse complement strand
GCCACCGGCAGGCCGTTGTGGTCGCTGGCACCGCGCGGCGGCCTCACCCTGCAACAGGTGGCGGCCGACGAAAGGAACCTCTACGTCTGCTCGAGGTCGCAGGGCGAATCCGAGACGCAAATCGAGGCGTTCTCCATCGAAACCGGCCTCCGGAAATGGCGGATGACCGCGCCGGGGCTGCCTTACGCCACCGACATCCTCGTAACCGACTCCCTCCTTGCCGTCGCACTCAACCAGGCCGACCCGCGCAACCCGGCGCTCGGAGCGGCCAAAGTGCTGCTGATGGATAAGACCACCGGAGAAACGCTCCAGGAGATCGCATTCAAGAACACGACCATTTACGACATCAAGGTGGTCGACGGCGTGCTCCTGATCGTAACGCATGACGCCGTAATCGGCCTGGGGTCGCGCGAGCCCAGAGCGTGATATCGAAACAAGCTTGATTCTCCCGGCCCTGTATGGTATCGTTGGTTTACAGGTAAAAGGATATGGCAATTCGGTGCGCAATATGCGGCCATGAATATGATGCGACGCTCTTTCAATTCGGCCGGACCGTCAGGTGCGACTGCGGCAACGTCGTTACGCTGTCGGGCGGGCAAACGATACGCAAAGACGAATCGGCGACGCGCCTGGTACTCGTGCGGCACGGCGAAACCGACTGGAACGCCGAATCGAGGCTGCAGGGTCATCGGCCGGTGCCGCTGAACGCACGCGGCCGAAACGAGGCAAAGCTGCTGGCGCGGCGCGTCGCGGCCGAGCGGCCGCGCAACCTCTACAGCAGCGACCTCGCCCGCGCGATGCAAACGGCGCAAATCATAGCCGAAGAAACCGGCCTCGAGATCATCGCAACGCCGAAGCTGCGCGAGGCGGACTTCGGGCAATGGGAAGGCAAGACCTACGCCGAAGTGCAGGCCGACAGCCCCGCGGCCTTTGACAACTGGGTGCAAAGCGATTTTCACAACGCGCCGCCCGGAGGCGAATCGGCCGCCGAGCTGCGCGAACGGGTGATAGCGTTCCTCGCGGAGGTCATCGAGAAGCACCCGGGCCAGACGAGCGCCCTCGTGACCCACGGCGGGCCGTGCAAGTACGCGATAGCGCACACGCTCGGCATCAGCCCCGGCGGCATCTATCGATACGCGGTCGACAACGCATCCGTCCACATCATCGAAATCGGCCCGTACGGATGGCGGCTGGCGACCCTCAACGACACGTGCCACCTTCGCGCGGCCACGATCACCCAGACGACCGCCGGCTGAGACCGGTAAAGATGCAATGGCTTCGCAACAGTCGATCAGCGTGGATTTGCTCGACCTGGACCAGACGCTCGCCAGCGGCCAGGTCTTTCGATACAGGCGAGTGGGCGACAGGTATTTCGTGTGCCGTCGCGACAGGTTGTTTTGGCTGCGTCAGCGCGTCGGCCGGCTCGAGTTTGGCGGGGCGTGCGAGGCGTGCGTGCGGCGCTTCCTGGGCCTCGATCACGACCTGCCGGCCACGCTCAGGCGCCTGAGAAAAATCCCCCGGCTGCGCCCCGCGATCAGCGCCTGCCGCGGGCTGCGAATCGTAAAGCACGATCCGTGGGAATGCCTCGTGTCGTTCATCTGCTCGACACGCTCGAACATTCCGAAGATCGCGCGATCGCTCGAGATGATGGCGCGGCTGTTCGGCAGGCCGCTGCAGTGCGAAGAGCTTTCGGACTTTTCGTTTCCGGATCACGGCAGCCTGGGCGATCTTGACATGCTGAAAAGCACGGGCGTGGGATACCGCGCCGAGTACCTGGCGGCCACTGACCGCCTCTGCACGCCCGCGATGCTGCGGCGCATCGGGCGGATGAAATATCCGGCGGCTCGGGAAGAGCTGAAAAAGCTGCCGGGCGTGGGCGACAAGGTCGCCGATTGCGTGTGCCTGTTCTCGATGAACTTCGGCGAGGCGTTTCCGGTAGACGTCTGGGTGCTGCGCGCGATGCGCGAGCTTTTTCCGGACGCCGCAAGCAACGAAAAGGAAATCAGACGGACCGCGGCCGAGATGTTCGGCCCCGACGCCGGCTACGCGCAGCAGTATCTTTTTCATTATCAGCGCATGCGCGCGGGCAAAGCCGCGCCGAGCCTGTAAACGCGCTGCACAACATCGGACCGGTTTGAAGGCTCCTGACATGCCGAACAATTACGACACCTATGTCAGCCCGCTCGCCGAGCGCAACGCCACCGCGGCGATGTGCGCGATATTCTCGGCCAACTTCAAGTTTCGTACGTGGCGCAAGTTGTGGATCGCCCTGGCCGAAGCACAACGCGCCCTGGGCCTCGACGTCTCCGAAGAGCAGATCGCCGAGATGCGACGCTTCGGCAACGACATCAATTACGACGTCGCCAGGCAGTGCGAGGCCGAAGTGCGCCACGACGTGATGGCGCACGTGTATGCGTTTGGGAGGCAATGCCCAACGGCCAGGCCGATCATACACCTGGGCGCAACGAGCTGCTTCGTGGGCGACAACACCGACCTGATAATTCTTCGCGAAGCAATGAACCTGGTGTGCCGGCGCCTGGCCGCGACCATCGACCTGCTGGCCGATTTCGCGATGCGGCACAAGGACCTGCCCTGCCTCGGCTTCACG
>JABMSA010000140.1 GCA_013202185.1 Planctomycetota bacterium | reverse complement strand
TCAGGATCGACGGCGTCGAGGTATTCATCGAAACCGTGAAGGAGCACCGCGCGGTCGTTGGGTTTCGTGCGCCCGGCCTTTACGACGCCCTCAACGACACCGACCCCCAGGTCACCGGAGAGAAGCCCCATCCGATCGTCGCCTCAGACGAACAGTCGAAGAAAATGCAGTCGGTCGCCGCCGAGTTCGTAAGCCAGGCGGCAAAGACGCTGTCCGAAGACCATCCCGCCAACATGGTGCTGCTGCGCGGATTCGCGCGATACGAGCAGTTTCCGTCGATGGCGGAAGTATTTGGCATCAAAGCGGGCGCAGTAGCGGCGTACCCGATGTACAAGGGCGTGGCGAAGCTCGTGGGGATGAACGTGATCGAGTGCGGCCAGGAGCCCGAGGAGCAGGTCGAAGCACTGGCGCGCAACGTGGGCGATTACGATTTCTTTTTCTTCCATTACAAGAAAACCGACTCGCGCGGCGAGGACGGCGACTTCGACGCCAAGGTCGCCGAGATCGAGCACTTCGATTCTCTGGTGCCGGCCATTCGCGCGCTGAACTTCGACGTGATCGCCGTCACCGGTGATCATTCAACGCCGGCCGTGCTGAAGGCGCACAGTTGGCACCCGAGCCCGCTGCTGCTTTGGGCCAGGCACGAGCGCGTCGACGCGTGCGATGCGTTCGGCGAAACACAGTGCGCCCTGCAGGGCGGCCTCGGCAGGCTGCCGGCGATGTGCCTGATGCCGATGATGCTGGCCAACGCCGACCGCCTCGAGAAATTCGGCGCGTGACAACAGGCCCGTCTGCTCGGCCGGGTTGCGAGTGGCTCGTCCATGATTCTCTACCTTATAAATGAGCTGTATGTGGGCGGCGCCGAGAAGAGCCTGGCCTACCTCGCCGGACGGCTCAACTCGAACCGCTTCGGCCGGCCCGTCGTAGCCAGCCTGTGGGGCACCGGGCCCCTGGCCGACGAGCTGAAGAAGGCCGGCATCGAAGTTATCTCCCTCGCGTTGCACAAGTGGCAGATACCGCTCGCGGCACTGCGGCTGCGCCGGATCTTGCGGTCCAAACGCTTCGGCCTGCTGCACACTTTTCTCTTCCACGCCAACCTTGTCGGTAGGCTGGCCGCCATCGGCAGCGGCGTGCCGGTTGTGTCGTCGATTCGCGTTGCAGAGGAGGATCGGCCGTTCCGCGTTACGCTCGATCGCCTCACCAACGGTCTCGTTGCCGCCGAAACGTGCGTGTCGGAAGCCGTGCGGCAATGGTCGATCGAGCGCGGCCTGCCGGCGGAGAAGCTGATCACGATCCACAACGGAATAGACTGCTCGGCATACGGGCTGGGCCGCGGGACATTTCGCGACGGAGCAGAGCTTGGCCCCGAGGCAAAGATAGCGCTGTTCATCGGCAGGCTGCACCGCCAAAAGGGCCCCGATATTCTCGTCGATGTCGCGAGCATCCTTTTTCACCGGAGGCCAAACCTCCATTTTGTGCTCGACGGCGACGGCCCGATGGAAGCGAAACTGCGAAGGATGGCCAGGGAGAAGGGTGTGGCCGAACGCTTTCATTTGCTCGGCAAGTGCGACGACGTTTCGCAAGTGTTGGACGATGCAGACATGCTCGTGTTGCCGTCGCGCTGGGAGGGAATGCCCAATGCGATCCTCGAGGCGATGGCCGGCGGCGTGCCGGTCGTCGCAACCGACGTCGGAGGCTGCGGCGAACTGGTCCAGAACGGCAAGACCGGCCTGCTCGTGCCGCCGTGCGACGCCCGCGCACTCGCCGAAGCCATTGACGCAATCATCTCGGACCCGGGCCAAGCCGCAACCATGGCCCAAGCCGCCCGCGAGTGCGTCGGGCGCGAGTTCACCGTTGAGAAAATGGTGAGAGCCAACGAAGAACTCTACGAAAGGATCCTCGCCGGGCAGGAAGGCGACGGCTGATCCAACTTGCGGAGTTTCCTTTTCGGAAAATGATCTTCGCGGCTTCTTCCTTGACATCCAGCCGTGCAATATTGTATATTTGTGATGGTCGGCGCCGCATCGAGGAGCGCGGGTGGGACACGACCGGCGCAGATGCCCAAGGAGAGTCACCTATTGTTTTGCAGAAGTAATGAGGCAGAAAAGGGCGGGGCGCTCAGAGTTCTGGCAGCGCCCCGCTTGCCTGCCGCACTTAGTCGAGGTGAAATGAAATGAGCACAAGGAAGCTGACGATCATCTGTGTTGGGTTGTGCACGGTGGCGCTGGCGCCGCTGTGTCAACAACCCGCTATCTGAAGCACCGACGCGAGCAGGAAGAAGCCAGAAAGCAGTACGAGATATATCGCCCAGGGGCGATCTGCTTATCGATGGCACGCATTCAGAAGTGGCGGCGGCGATCACATCTGATGATTTACAGGGGCGTCCGCACACAGGATTTGATCGCAAGAGGCCACAGATCCCTTGAGATCCTCGAGGCGATGGGCGAGACAAAGAAGCCATTGCTGGTCGACGCAACGGGATTCCGTCATTACCAGAATGGCGATGTTGTTGTATTCGAATGGCTGGAAAAAGATGACAATGTCACCAAGGCTGTTCTTGCGGTCCGATCACGTGATGAGGAATCGTACGAGAGCCAGGTCGTTTTGATGGGCAAAGCGTCTGGGCGCGGTACGCCTCATAAGCGGTATGTGTTACCTGTAATCGATTCCGCAGCCCTCTCCCCGGGGGCCAAAGACGAATCGAACGGAACCGCTGTCTTCCCGTTCTCTGACCCCAATGTGGTTGTCAAGGCAAAACTCGTGGACAAGGACGGCTTCGAGAGCAATTGGATGGAGGTCTTTTTCGTCCAGGAACAGCTCCGCGCCCGTTTTGACGTGCTCAGTTCCCAATACGGGACCACTTTTAGCTCTGCCCAAGAAACAGCAGTGTCGCTTCACTGGCTGCTGGATGTGGACCCTTCCTCGCTGCCGACCGATCCCAAAGCCTGGAACAAACTTCACGGCATGATACAGCTCTGGGCCGCTCACAGAGCTGTGCAATGGCTGGAAGGTCATTCTGTCCCGCGCTGCTATGTATTTACCCGGTCTACCTCGGCTGGCAAGGAGACTTCTGCTCCCCCCGAAGTTTCTGACCAACGTGTGTACACTCCGTATATGCTCCTCATATTCCGCGAACACATGGATCGGCCTTTCTTTGAATTCACTGCTCCTCCCATGATAATGCCCGTAATGCCGTCCTCAACGGACCAGACCTGGAAGGATTACGTGGAAATGCTGAAGACACATCCCAAATCCCGGGATTACGTAAACGCAATAGAGGAGGCCGAGAAGCGATCTCCGGATTTGCGTGCGCTGATGGAGCAAGAAGCAGCCGAGCTGGCACGCATTGAGAAGTGGGTTGAGTAAGCGAAACTGACCTGCCCCCCTCCGCGCCGCCTTCAGTCCTTCAATGTTATCGCCCTCATCTTCGCCTCGTATTCCGGTACGCCCATCCTGCCGCCGTGCATGTTGTGCTCGCTAATCAGGTCCTTGACGATCCGGATGCGCTTGCTGCTGGGCGGGTGCGTCGACAACCACTCTTCAACGACCGAAGGCTCTCTCTCGTACAGCTCCAGAAAAAGCTCGAGCAGGTTCACCATGCCCCGGGCGTCGTAGCCCGCGCTGTACATGTACTCGAGACCGAGCACGTCGGCTTCCTTCTCGTCTTCCCTGCTGAACTTCAAGGTAGTCATGGTCGAGGTCACGTCGGCGAGGATCTTTTGCCATGCGGCGGCCTGTTCCCCGAGGAGCGCCGAAATCACAACGCTGAATCCCACCTGCCGCGTCAGTGCTTCCATCGAGTGCCGCTCGGCTATGTGGGCCGTCTCGTGCCCGAGCACCGCCGCAAGCTCCGCCTCCGACTCCATCCGCGCGAGCAAGCCCGAAAAGATATAGATGTTGCCGCCCGGCACGGCAAACGCATTCACCTGTCCGACGTCATCGATAATCTTGAACACGTACACAACGTCCTGCCGCCTGGCCTTTGATGCCACCTTCGCGCCGACCTCGCGCACATAGTTGAGGATCACCGGATTGTTGAGCAGCCGTACTTCGGTCTCCACTTCCTCCGACACGCGCTGCCCCAGTTCCACCTCCTGCTGCGTGCTGAACATCGAAATATCACGAAGATGCGCGCAGCCCGCGGCATACGGCAAGCTCAGCACAACCAACACGAGAAGCAGCGTCTTTTTCGAGTTCTCCATCTTCAGGATCTCCATATCCGCACAGGCGCTCGCATTCCTATATGTTAGCGTCTTCCGTGCGGAAGTGCAAGACAATCTTGGGATCATCCGGTTTTGCCGCCCCTCACTGCAATCGTCGTCGTCGAAAACTCAGGTTGGACGAGCCGAACACCGGCTCTGGGGTGCAGTCCTGTAAGGACGACTGAAAATAGCCCAGGGCCGCAGCGTTGAAACGCTGGGCTACGTTCAGCCGTGCCTACGGCACTG
>JABMSA010000139.1 GCA_013202185.1 Planctomycetota bacterium | reverse complement strand
GGCAAGACGCTGGCCGCGTTCCTCTGGTGCATCAATGACCTGTTCGCGATGGGCCGCCAACAGGTGCTGGAAAACGCCGTCCACGTCCTCTACATCTCGCCGCTGAAGGCGCTCGACAGGATCGCGGGCCTCTTGGCGGGAATGGATGATGCAGGCAAACCAAGGCCGTGCGAAATCGTCGACATCGGCGCGCCAGACGCCATCAGCGGAACCAGCAGGACGTTCGCTTTTTCATTGCAATCTCGTCATTGGTCGAGTAATATTATGTTCATCCTGGTGAGAAAGAGAGAATAATATGCTCGACGAAGAAACCCTGCACACAGCACTTCAGGAATTTGCCCAATCCGTCACAAGGAAGGCAAGCCAATTGACCGCCGGCGAGCCCGAAGAACAGCTTCGCGGCCCCTTCGAAGCTTTCATGAAAAAGGTGGGCGAGGGGCTTTCTCTCAATGTGGTTTGTACGGGAGAAACCAAGCTGCCCGGACGAATAGGCAAACCGGACTATGCAGTGCACGCACGCCGAATGCTCGCCGGTTACGCTGAACTCAAGGCTCCCGGTACCGGTGCAGATACGAGCCGATTCACAGGCCACAGTAAAAGGCAGTGGGAACGGTTCAAGTCGATTCCCAACATCTTGTATACCGATGGGAACGAGTGGGGGCTATACCGAAACGGCCAAAGAATTGGCGCAATCATCCGCCTTTCCGGCGACGCCGGCACAGATGGCAGGGCCGCCGCAAGAATCCAGGATGCCAGGGATATCCTTCCCGTTCTTCAGGATTTCCTCTCGTGGAAACCCATCATCCCCAAAGAGGTGCCACAACTGGCCGAGCTTCTCGCCCCGCTATGCCGATTCCTCCGGGACGATGTTACCGAAGCATTGGCGGATCAGGATTCCCCGTTGATAGAGCTGGCGCGAGACTGGCGGCAACTGCTCTTTCCAGGTGCCGGCAATGAACAGTTCGCCGACGCATACGCGCAAACAGTTACCTTCGCCCTCCTCTTGGCTCGCAGCGAAGGGGCGGCGCCGCTCACCCTCGACAATGCAGTCAACGCTCTCGCCGCTGACCACACCCTCCTTTCACGCGCGTTGCTCATATTGACCGATCAGCAGGCGCAGCGGGAAATATCCGCGTCACTGAACATGCTGGTCAGGGTCATCGCAGAAGTCACGCCAAGCTCGCTCTCCACAGGAGCGGCAGATCCTTGGATATACTTCTACGAGCACTTCCTGGCTGCGTACGACCCGAAGCTGCGCAAAGATACCGGCGCCTACTACACACCACTCCAGGTAGTCCACGCACAGGTACGTCTGATTGACGACTTGCTTCAGAACAAACTTGGCAAGACTCTCGGGTTTGCTGATAAAGAAGTGGTAACCCTGGACCCCGCCGTAGGGACCGGCACGTACCTTCTCGGCGTCATCGACCACGCCCTGCGCGACGTCGAGGCTCAGCAGGGCCCGGGCGCCGTGCCCGGCCAGGCCACCGCCTTGGCGCATAACATCTACGGTTTCGAGATAATGGTCGGGCCCTGTGCTGTTTCCGAGCTTCGCGTTAGTCGCGCGCTCCAGGATAAGGGAGCGAATCTGCCCCAAGGGGGCATACACATTTACCTTACCGACACCCTCGAAAGTCCTCACACAACTCCCCCTCAACTTCCCCAGTTCCTCGAACCCATCGCCGATCAGCATCGTAAGGCCTTGCAGATAAAAGAGACTGTGCCCGTGATCGTGTGTCTTGGTAACCCTCCGTACGACAGGCACGAGGCGGCTCACGAATCGAACAAGGCGCGTACGGGAGGTTGGGTAAGGTGGGGCGATGAGAATGAGGATACCGTCCCCATCTTGAGTGCCTTCATTCGGCCGGCTGAGACTGCCGGTCACGGCGTTCATCTCAAGAATCTGTACAACCTTTATGTCTACTTCTGGCGATGGGCTTTTTGGAAAGTCTTCGAGCACAAGACCGCTTCAGGCGCCGGCATCGTGTCCTTCATTACCGCGTCCAGCTATCTGGATGGCGACGCCTTTGTTGGCATGCGCGAACATATGCGCCGCATGTGCGATCAAATCTGGATCATTGATCTGGGCGGCGAAGGCCGCGGCACCCGTCGCGATGAAAACGTATTCGCCATACAGACGCCCGTTGCCATTGCCGTAGCGTTCGGGCGAGGCAAGACCGGCAAACAAGAACCTGCAGCGGTTCACTTTACGCGGGTCGAAGGCACCGAGAATGAGAAGCTACACAAGCTTGATCGCATCCACACCTTCGCCGATCTCCCGTGGGAAGACTGTCCCTCTGACTGGCAAGCTCCATTCCGGCCGGCTGGCAAAGGCGCTTACTTCCAATGGCCTGCGCTTACAGATCTGTTTCCCTGGCAGCACTCGGGAGTCCAACTCAAGCGAACTTGGCCTATCGCACCAGATCAGCGCACACTCAAGCGGCGCTGGGCAGAGCTGCTACACTCCGAGGATCGAGCGCAACTGTTTCGGGAAACTTGTGATCGCCAAGTAACACAATCTTACAGCGTTGAGATTGTGCCGGGGCGGACCGACTCAACGCCCATCGCAAAGCTGCAACCGGGTGCCCCGCCACCGCCGATTGTAAGATACGCTTATCGTTCATTTGATCGGCAGTATCTGTGCGCTGACGGTCGATTGATCTCACGGCAGCGCCCCCCGCTCTGGGTGGCTCGCAGTGAGAAACAGGTGCATCTTACGAGTCTCTTGACCAAACCGTTGGGCAGTGGCCCGGCGTTAACCTCATGCGCCGAGATTCCCGACCTCGATCACTTTTCAGGCAGGGGAGCAAAAGACGTTATCCCGCTTTACCGCGACCAAGCCGCCAGAGTACCGAATATCCTGCCCAAGCTGTTTGATATGCTGCGAGATCATCTGTCTCGGAAGCTCACACCGGAAGACTTCCTCGCGTACGTCTACGGAATCCTGGCTCAGCCCGGGTTCACGCGCCGTTTCAAGGACGACCTGGCCACAAAGGAGATCCGCGTCCCAATCACAAAGAGCCCTGAGCTCTTCGAGCAAGTGCGCGATGTTGGCCGCCAACTGCTCTGGCTTCACACTTACGGAGAGCGCTTCATCCCGCAGGGCCACCATCGCGGGCACATCCCTCGCGGAAATGCCCGATGCACAAGACCAGTTTCTTCCGATCCGGAAGGATATCCCAAGGGCTTTGACTTCGACTCCAATAGTCAGATCCTCCGCGTGGGAGACGGGCATTTCTCACCGGTATCCGAAGACGTATATGAGTTCGAAGTGTCAGGGCTGAAGGTTGCCCAATCCTGGCTGAAATATCGAATGAAGAACGGTGCGGGCAGGAAGTCGTCGTCTCTCGACGACATTCGGCCTGAACGCTGGACAAACGAGTTTACTACGGAACTACTGGAACTGATATGGGTACTGGAAGCTACCCTTGCCGTCTATCCCCAGCAAGAGGAACTTTTACAAGCCGTCATCAATGGCCCGATCTTCGCCGCAGACGAACTGCCCGCCGTACCTGACCGGGCGCGCCGCGCACCCTCAGGCACAGCCCCACTTTTTGATGACTCTCCGTAAAGGCACTGGGAGGTGTAAATGACAAGCACAGTGTGCAATCCACATGCCGAGAGCACACCCACGGCAAGGTAGGCAGCCTGTTTCACGGCGCCTTTCGCACGGCGCCATGGCGGTCCTTCCCTGTTTCCCGGGCACGTTAATAGGTTCGACGCCGAACTGCCCGGCGTGCGCGGCCTGGCGGAGGCTGTGTTGAAATTGGCGGAAAAGGAATAAAGCGCCCACCAAGCTCCGCCTGCGCCACCCTCCTCTCCCCGACGTTTTTTCGCTGGAATTTCATTCGACGGTTCTGTACGATGTGATACCGTTCGTCGTTCCATGATGGTATCCTGTCGCAGGTCGCAGCCCTCGATGATGAGAAACCAAAGATGCCCAACAAAGCCACAAGCCCTGAATCTCGGAAAACTCGGCGGCGATCCAAGCGTTCAGGACCGCCCCTGAAGAAGAAGACCCCCCGCTACCGCAAGCCGGAGGAGATGACGCTGGAGACATGGCAGATCGTGCTCCGCCGCGAGTTCGGCCGGGAGCAGAACTTCAAACTCAAGAATACCGACGAGGACTTGACTTTCGGTGATTTCGAGGTGACGAACCCGGAGACCGAACGCACTTATCGCGTTGCCATTCGCGGCGAGGACTTCGGGTGCAACTACTGCTCGTGTCCGGATTTCGCCGTCAACACGCTTGGCACGTGCAAGCACATCGAGTTTGCGCTCGCGAAACTCCGCCGAAAGCGCGGCGCCAAAAAGCGTTTTGCCGAAGGATTCAACCCGCCGTACTCTGAGGTCTTCCTTCGATACGGCCCCAAGCGCGAGATTGTCTTCAGGCCCGGAGAGGAGTGCCCGGAATCATTGACACAACTGGCCGGGCGTTACTTCGACCCGGCCGGCTTGCTCCGGCCCAATGCATACGGTCGGTTTCACGTCTTCCTGAAAAAAGCGCTGACCGGCGAGCACGAAGTGAGATGTTATGACGACGCTCTGATCTTCATCTCGCAGGTGCGCGACACCGAAGAGCTTGCCTCCAGGATCGACACGGCCTTCCCCTCCGGGGCCACCGAGGCGGCCTTCAAGAAGCTGCTCAAGGTGCCCTTGTACCCCTACCAGCGCAAGGGCGCATTGTTCGCGGCAAGGAACGGGCGCTGCCTCATAGCCGACGACATGGGCCTGGGAAAGACGATCCAGGCCATCGCGTCCGTCGAAATCCTCGCACGCGTTGCGGGCATCGAGCGGGTGCTCGTCGTATCGCCCACGTCGCTGAAGCACCAGTGGCAGTCCGAGATCGAGAAGTTCAGCGACCGCTCCGCCATGGTCATCCAGGGCCTGCTGGCCAGGCGGGCCGAGCTTTACGCAGCCGATTCGTTCTACAAGCTGACAAACTACGACGTGATCTTCCGCGATCTCGACCTCATCCGCCGATGGCAGCCCGACCTGATCATCCTCGACGAAGCACAGCGCATCAAGAACTGGAAAACGCGAACCGCCAGGAGCGTCAAGCAGCTCGAGTCCGACTTCGCGTTCGTGCTAACAGGCACGCCGCTCGAGAACCGCCTCGAGGAGCTGCATTCCATTGTCGAATTCATCGATCGCTTTCGGCTCGGGCCGATGTTCCGCTTCCTGGCCGCACACCAGCACGTGAATGAAAACGGCCGAGTGATCGGCTACCGCGATCTCTCGAGAATCTCCGAAACGCTCAAGCCGATCCTCATCCGCCGCACAAAGGAAACCGTCCTGAAGGAACTGCCCGAGCGCCTGGAGAAACGCTTCTTTGTGCAGATGACCGACGAGCAATGGAAGCATCACGATGAGAACCGAGAGATCGTCGCCAGGCTTGTTGCCAAGTGGAAGAGATATGGCTTCCTGTCCGAGATCGATCAGCGCCGCCTCCTGATCGCGCTGCAGAACATGCGGATGTCGTGCAACAGCACCTACCTGCTCGACAAGAAGACCGACTACGGTTACAAGGCCGACGAAGTGGCCGACCTCCTCGCCGACATCATGGAAGACCCGAACACCAAGGTGGTTATCTTCAGCCAATGGGTGCGAATGCACGAGCTGATAGCCGCCCGAGCGGACAAGCGGAAATGGGACTACGTGTTCTTCCACGGCGGCGTTCCGTCGCGCAAGCGAAAGGATCTCATCCAGCGATTCCGCGACGATCCCTCGTGCCGGCTGTTCCTCTCCACCGACGCCGGCGGAGTCGGCCTGAACCTCCAGAACGCGTCGGTCGTGATCAACATGGACCAGCCATGGAACCCCGCCGTGCTCGAGCAGCGGGTAGGCCGCGTGCATCGCATTGGCCAGCGCTTGCCCGTCCGAGTGATCCACTTCATCGCCGAGAAAACGATCGAAGAAGGCATGCTCAGCCTGCTGTCGTTCAAGCAATCGATGTTCGCAGGCGTGCTCGACGGCGGGCAGGACGAAGTCTTCCTCGGCGGCACGCGCCTGAGTCGCTTCATGAACACCGTCGAAAAAGCCACGGCCGGCATTCCCGAGCCCGCGCCGCCGGCGCCCAAGCCGGAGCCCGGGGAAGCCGAACTAATCTCCGCCCGGGAGTGCATCGAGGTTGCCTCACCGACCACCCGGGCTCAGCCCGCATCTCCGCAGGAGCAACTGCTGGGCGAGATCATTTCCGCCGGCGCCACACTGCTCGAGAAACTCACACAAGCCGCATCCGCCGGCCGCGCCCGGCAACCGAGCAGCAGAAGCGCGACCGAAGGCGGCGGCATCATCGCCCACGACGAGAAAACCGGCCAGCCCTACCTCAAGCTGCCGCTGCCCGGGCCCGACACGATGAAGAAGATCGCCGATCTCTTCTCGCGTTTCGCCCAAGGCCGATGATGTCGCCTTTCCGAATGGCGTTGGACAACGAGACGTCTCTATGCCCCAATGGCATTAACTTAAGGGCGTCCGTCCGTGTAGGGGCGGGGCGCGCGAGTCTTCGAGCGTGTTCCCCGCCCTCTTTCGTCCTTGAGTTAATGCCATTGGTCTCGAGGCTCCGCTTGCCTGGCCGTCCGCCATGCGAGTTTTTCATTTTTCGTGCACATTTTCCTCTCGGCCGAAGTCTATTGTGTGAAAGCAACTCGCGCGGACACCGGCCACGGAGAAAAGACTGATGATGAATGACGAGGCGCCGCTGCAAGACTACGCCGCAACGCGAGACGCCGGTAGCCGGAGCTGAATTCCCTTCCCTCCTCAATTCCCATCGAAAATACCTGTGAAAATGGGTATACATGAATGGTGCGCGTCTCGCTCCCTACGGATGGAACAGCAGCAGGGGCTGCGGTCCGGCTGCTCCCTACGGGTGGAACAGCGAGACGCGCGCCCCTGTTACCAGGAGGCAGAAAATGAAAGATATACTGGACACTCTCGAAGAACGCACACGGGCCTGGCACGCACTTGGCCGGCAGGGGCTGGCCGACGCAATCTGGGCCGACTACGTCTCGATACGTTTCGGGCGGACGGGCGACCCGCGCGCGCTCGATTACCTTTACCCGTACCTCAATCATGCTGTCACGGAAACGCGCCTCACAGCGATCGATGTGGCGGCACAGGTGTTCGAGGGACGCGGGCTCAAGGCCATCGACGCTCTCGGCTACTTCACGAAGAATCACGATCACTTCATTTGCGACCGCGCTGTGCAGGTGGTGGGCGCCGCCGTGGCCGACTCGCGGGATGACGTGATACTCGACGTGCTGGGCCCTTACCTGAAACATCGGAATCAGTTCATACGCAAGCTCGCACTGGTGGCGCTCGGCAAGGCCGCTGCCGGACAGGCGAGCGAGAAAGTCCTCGCCGAGATTCGACGCGTGGCCGCAACCAGCGGCCCCAGGGAAGACGAGGTCGACATGGCGATCGCCAGGGCCTTCGCGGGTCGACCGACGGAAGAAGCGTACTGTCTCGTCGCCAAGCCCGAGTTGGCCGATCGCACCAATACCGGCAATCAGAACGCGGTGGCCGTGCTGGTGCGCGGGGCGCCCGACGAATGGTACGAGCGCGCCTGCCGGGAAGTGTTCGAGCCGCGACTGCACGCAGAGGGCGACACCGGCTGGATGCCGGGTGTCATCCGCCGGGATGGCATCGGCGCGCTATGCCATGCGTCGCCCGGACGCGGCATGGAGCCGCTGAAACGAATGCTGCACCTGCGGGGAAGTCGATGCCCCGGACACGCGATGATGGGCGCCGCCAAGGAGTGCTTTGCCGGAGCCGACCCGCAGACCAATCGCGGCCCGCTCATCGACCTCGCGCGAAACGGCGATGTGTCCGCGCAGCGAATCGCTTCGGTGTGCCTTGGGAAAATGATGATCGGCGTCGAAGACGAGGAGACGATCGGCGTGCTGCGCCAACTGTGCGACGCGCGCAACAAGGCCGTCCGGGCCGCTGCATTGGACGGGCTGGGCATGGCGGCCAAGTCCACCTGCGACGAAGAGCTGCGGCGGCTTTGCCTTGACAGGACGAACGATGATGAAACGGCCGTGGCGGCTCTCGATGCGTTGGGAATGATATACCTTGGCTCGGGCCGGGCCGACGTGTTCGAAGACATCCTGAAGCTGGCCGATCTCTGCCGCGGGCGCCCGGTGCGGAGCAAGAAGCACTGCAAGCCGCTCGATATGTGCTATTGGGCAACCGGCATGCTCTACCTGGGTACGGGCTCGACCGAGCCGGTGGAATTCCTCCTCGATGTTCTGGCTCTGCCGCAAGTCCGACGGATGGACCAGTACCAATGGACGACGGCAAGGGCGTTGATCCTCATCGAGTTCTCCGAGGCGATTGTCGGACCGAAGTTCGTCTACTGATCACCCGGCATGATGCCGCCCCCCGCTATGAGCAAGTTCAATCCGGATTTCTGGGAAGTGACGCTGTCTCAGGAAAGCTGGCGGCAGTTTTCCGGCGAGGACCGTCTGCACTACGAGGAACCGGGCGAGAGGGACCAGCGCCACGAACGTGAGGAGCGCGCCAAAGCGTTCATGCCGGCGATCCGCGCGGTCATGGACGAGGTACTCACCGACCGACAGCATGAGGTGGTCTGCTTGTATTTCTTCGAGAACATGAACCAGCGACAGATCGCGGAGAAGCTCGGCATCGCGCAGCAATCGGTGAGCGAACACCTCTACGGCAAGACGCGCAACGGCCGCGCCGTGGGCGGAGCGCTCCGCAAGCTCCGAAAAGCCTGCGCCCGGCGCGGAGTGCGCATGCCCTGACATACCGATGGCCACACAGGCTGGGGACTGCGGGGAATCCTTGATCAATTGAATGCGTCCTCCCGTAGCAAGCCCGGGTACCTGCCCCGGGGCATCTGAATTCCGCGCGCGGGAATCCCACCCACGGTTACTGCTTGACTTTCCATACAGAAGCGTATACAATTTATGGTTTGCAAATCACGAGAGTAAACGAAATGACCGACCACGCAATCCTCGAAGGACGGATAGCCGTCGAGGCCGCGCTCAGGGCGCACAGCAGGGATGTTCACGCCGTTTACGTAGACAAGGCCGCACGCATCGAGGTGGCCACAAGAGTGGAACGCCTCGCGCGCGAGGCAGCCGTGAAGGTCGAGCACGTCGATGGCGAGTTCATCGCCTCGCACGCCACGGGAAAGACCCACGGCGGCGTTATCGCCTTCGCGGGCGAGAGGAAGTTCGTGCAGTTGGAGGATTTGCTGAAAGGAACGGACCGGCCATTCGTCGTCATGCTCGACGGCTTCGAGGATCCATTCAACTTCGGGCAGGCTGTCAGGTCGCTCTATGCGGCGGGCGCGGATGGGATCGTCGTGCGGCCGAGGAACTGGACCTCAGCGGCGGCCATCGTCGCGCGGTCATCCGCCGGAGCCAGTGAGCTGATGCCAATGGCGATTGCCGAAAGCGCCCTCGATGCGGCTTCGTTCTTCAGGGAACGCGGCCTGACCATCGCCTGCACTGCGAAGAAGAATGCCGTTTCGATTTACGACGCCGACTTCACCGTCCCGCTGTTCCTCGTCATCGGCGGCGAGAAGCGCGGCATCACGCGGTCATTCATCAGCCAGGCCGACCTGCTGCTGAGCGTGCCATACAAGCGGTGGTTCGAATCGTCGCTAGCGGCGGGCCACGCGGCCGCGATCATATCATTCGAAGTCCTGCGGCAGAGGAAGCACGTACGAACAACAAACTAAAAAACCAGGGACGGTTACCCTGTTTTTCAAAAACTAGGGACGGTTACCTGTTTTTCAACCGATGATGCATCACATTTGCTGTGGGGTGGCCGGAATTGTCTCTCGCAGGGTCAGGCCATGTCAGTGAAAATAAATAGGTAACCGTCCCTAGTTTTTCCTGGTTGTCATGGTTTTTGAGAAATAGACTCGAAAGGAAATTGTACCGTTGAAAAGCACACGCCTCGCATCAAGCCTGCACGTGCTCGAGGGCGCCGTCAACACCGGCGCGCTTGTTTCCGGCACGAAGGCTTTGCTCTTCGACTGCTGCGATACGGTCACGCCCGAGCGCCTCGCCGACCTTGGCGTCGAATCGGTCGAGATGATCCTGTGCATGCAGCACCGACGCACGAGCACGGCCGGTGCCTGCCGGTTTGTCGAGGGCGGCGCCGAGCTGGTCGCCCCTGCCGATGAGCGCCACCTTCTCGAGAACCCCGCCGCCTACTGGAATGCCCCCGCCAACCGCTGGCACCTCTATCATCACCAGCCGGGCCCGCTCGTGCCG
>JABMSA010000013.1 GCA_013202185.1 Planctomycetota bacterium | reverse complement strand
TGAGGCGGAGGACTGATGCGGACAAGGCGATGCCTGCCTGCCATGAAGCGCTGCCTCGATAAAGGCCGGGCTGAATTGGCAGCGCTTCCTTGGGGCAGCGGAACCGCATCCGTCTTCATCGGCTGTTGGGCCTGCTTCAGCCCAGCTTCAGAGTCATCGCAACGAAAGACAGCGGAGGCAGTTCGCAACGCGCCTGGCCATGCTGAATAGACACGTCCTCAAATGGTATTGCCTTGATGACGTCGCTGTCTTCAAATGAATTTGTTGCTCTGGGCGACGGCCCCGTGAGCAGTTCGGCGCTTTCACTTGAGACAATGGCACTGTCCGCCACGCCAATGCACACCTCAGATGCTTCATCCATGCTGCGGTTGGTTAGAAACACGTGCAGCGCACCCTCGCCCAGTATGGCGCTGGTGTCTATGTAGTGAACGGACCCGTTTGTCGCGCCTTCGTACGAGGGGCCGTCAACGACGACCCGTAGCGAGTCACCTTTCCGCCGTTTCGACATCATCTCAAACGGATAGTAAATAGATTGGATGAGAAGCTCATCTCCCCGCGTGAGTATCGGAGCGATGACGTTTACGATCTGAGCGAGGTTCGCGATCTTCACGACGTCGGCGTGTCGAAGGAAGCTCTGAAGAAAGCCGGCCACGACCAGCGCATCCTCGAGATCGTACGCCTCCTCAATGAGATGCTGGCCAGCCTCGCCCGCGCCGTCTGTTTCATGATTCTTGTACCACACATTCCATTCGTCGAAGCATAGGTAAGCGCGTTTGTTGCTTCGGCGTTTTGCTTGGACGAACCGGCAGGCCGCGTCCATTTCTTCGATCTGCCGATCAATCGACGCGGAAGCGGCGAGGTAATCGGGGGTGTCGTTATTGGGGTCGCCGACGTAGCGATGCAAGCTGACGTAATCGGCCAGGTCCCCCATATGTTCCAGCACCCGTCGGTCCCACTCCATGTAGCTCTCCAAATCGATGGTGCATGAGCCGCAGGCGACGAGTTCGATGGAAGGGTCAGCATCCTTCATCATCTTGGCCGCCTGCTGGGCGCGGATGGCATACTGATCGGCGGGAACGTGACCGAGCTGCCAGGGGCCGTCCATTTCGTTCCCGAGGCACCACAGCTTCACGGCGTATGGCTGTTCGCTGCCATTTGAGGCGCGCATGTCGGCATATAGTGTGCCGGCAGGGCGATTGCAGTACTCCACCCAGTTGCTCGCCTCCTCCGGTGTGCCGGTCCCGAGATTGACGGCAAGCATTGGCAGCCACCCCATCTTTCGGCAGAGGCGGATGTACTCGTCCGTTCCAAACTGATTCGTTTCCTTGCTGTGCCACGCCAGGTCCAGCACCGTCGGGCGTTTCTCACGAGGCCCAACACCGTCCTGCCAATGGTAACCTGACACAAAGTTGCCGCCCGGATATCGCATGGCGGTCATGTTCAAGTGTCGCAGGGCCTCCAGCACATCACTGCGGTACCCATCGGCATCGGCGTGCGAGCTGCCGGGCTCAAAGACTCCCTCATACACCGCGCGCCCCAGGTGTTCCAGGAAGCCGCCGAATAATCGGGGATCAAGCGGGGCGGCCGGGGCCTACCGTGCTGTTCGTGGTCCATTTCACCGGATTTGAAGGCCAAGTCAATCAGATGGCGGTCCACCGCTATCAACACTGGGAGACAAGGCGCGTCAGATTCTCTTGAAAACAACCAGGACCTCGCACATTGGTGCGAGGCCCTGTTCGTTGCATTGGGGTTTACACCCGCTTACCAGCGGTTGCCGCCGCCGCCGCCGCTGTTGCGGCTGGGCTCGCGCGATCCGCGATCGGCTTTCGGGCGGGCCTGGTTGACGTTGAGGTCGCGGCCGTCAACGTCCTTCCCGTTCAGCGCTTCTATCGCTGCTTCGGCTTCCGTCTTGTCAGGCATCTCCACGAAGCCGAAGCCCCGGGATCTGCCCGTCTCTCTGTCTACTATGGCCTGGGCCGAGGAGACTTCGCCAAATTCGGCGAACAGAGCATTCAGTTCGGCGTCGCCGGTGCCGAACGAAAGATTTCCAACATAAATGTTCATACACGATACTCCACGCAGTTCTGGTAATTTCTTTCAATCGTGTTGGCATAGCCTCTCGGACTGCGCGTATTCATCAAGGGGCTCGGTCAACAAGTCCTGCCGCCAGGCCGTGGCACAATGCCCGGTCGGCGAGCACGACGCTCTTCAGAAGTGACTTTTTGCACTGGGAATCTACAGGGGTTCGATCAATCGGGAGGGGGCGAAAAATCGTATTCTGCTGGTTCATCAGACGCATACCATGCGCTTCTACTGTATATTATAGCCGAAACCCAGAGAAAATGCAACAGAAATTTCCAGAAAAAGAATATGGCGCTAACATGTGCAGCGAATTTCGGGCCGCTCGGGATGAGCCCTAACGTGTTCTATTCCTGGCAGAACGCCTTCTTCGAGCGATTTTCTCCGCCCGCCACCCCCAGGTCTGGCGCTCTTGACCTATTTGATTTTGAATGATACTATCTTCAGCCCATACTCTGGATGGGCTTCGTTGTAGTAATCCAAATCAAGAAAATATGTCCTGTTCAAGTCCGGTTGGGGCTCGTAATTCGCTCTGGCAACCTTCATGGGGGAATCCAGCTTTACGGAAATCGAGTTCTTGATGACTTCCACTACCGTAATGTCATAGTAATAATACTTGTCGCCGTCGCCGCCACCAATGATCTCGGCTTCAACAATCACAGGGGCAATCAGCAGCGATTTGGATTCTCCTCCATCCGGACCGGCGACAATGACTACTTCCTCTTGCGATGAAGTGTTGTCTCCACAGCCACAAGTCAGGATCAGGCTCAACAATATGAACCATTTCATTCTGTTTCTCCTGCGAACTACGTCTTACATGGTTTCTCGATAACACCTATAGGCGGCGGCGAAGCCGCATAACACGCGCGTAGATCATCGTCGTCACGTCCTGGCGCCCGAGCAGTTCTTGCAGGGGTCCGATGTCTGCTGCCGGAGTCTATGCCAATGTATATGTCATTCTAACGCGGGCATGAGCAATGTCAAGGGTTTTTCAGCGCTCATGCGCCGGCAGCAACTGACTCAAGGCGCCGGTTCGCGGTGCAGTATCCTCCCCACCGTCCTTTGATGGCATCGCGCACGTCCGCGAAATGGGATGCCCGCAGCCTCCAACTCTCGCACTATCGCCCGTTGCCCCTTTGCGCGGACGGCCATATCCATGATGAGCCGCAGTGTTTCCTGCTCGTCAGCGTAAAAGTGCCAGGCACCGTTAGAGGGAATATTTATACGCGGGTGCCTTGCCTTTGACGGCTGTCATCCACTGTCCGCGGCGGTTACCTCGCGGGCCTTCTGCCTGTACTGATCGGCACGGTCGGCGTCGCGGCGCGTATGATTTCTCAGCTTCGCCAATTGCGCCTGCAAAGGAATCAGGATGTCGAGGAGGTCGCCGATCTGTTCTTCCATGTTCCGGGCGGGT
>JABMSA010000138.1 GCA_013202185.1 Planctomycetota bacterium | reverse complement strand
GGCGATCCAAAGGGCTAATAATGGCTTGTAGAGGTCTGCTATGTGGGTTTGCAGGCTCATGTGAAGTGCCTGTACCACTGGCGGCTTGGGGTTGCCGTGGCGCATGAGGATACGGACGTTCTGAACTGCTGCGATCATGTAGTCTTGAATCTGCTGTCGCCAGAGTCGTCGCCATCGTGATCGCTTAAAGCCGTGGTTGTTTGCCCCGTCAGCGAAGCTGCCCTCCATCAGCCATTTCCTGCGGACGCGATCTCGCTTGCCTGCCGCCGAGTGCGCCTGGGCTCGTCCGGCGTCAACGGCTTCCTGATTGTAGTGCCGTTTAACGGATCGAGCAGCCCCTTTTGCTTTCGTACATTGAGCCCGTAATGGACAGGCTTTACAGGTTGCAGCGGGACAGGCATACTCATAGGCCTTCCGGGTCTTCTTGTGCTTCCGCCGGTGCGATCCACTGAATAGCTGAACAGATCCCTCTGCTCTGTTTGTCGACCCATCATGACTGACGACTCCTTTTCTTGCGCCATTTCTGAAGTTCGCGCTTGGTCAACTCCTGAAGCCCATCGCGCACGGCATGATAATCGCTGATGGCTCGGCGGACCTCGGCCAAATGGTCTTTTGGAATGTAAACCATCCGTGTCCGACCATCCTCCCGGATGCTCAAGTAGTAGGCCGGGCCGTGGCCGCCTTGCTTTGCGCAGATCCTGCAGTCCTTGCGTCGGCACTTCAGGTAACGCTCAACCACAGTCCCGGCAAGCAGCCAAGGCGCTTGCCCCATTCGCTTTGATAGTGCTGTACGTGTTGTCATACACGTACATTATCAAATCATAGTGGCCATGCAAGCATTATTTTGAATTATTAGGGAAATTCTTGCGATTTGGGCAACACGCCGTCAAGTGGATAGCCTTGGCGATCCGGCTCATCATTCTCTCTACATGCTCCGGTCTTGCGCTGCCTGCCCGCTCCCGACGAGCCGGGAGGGCTGGCGGGCGCTGGCCCCGGGGACGGCTCCGCGCTACTGGGGAGCGCGCAGGGCTGAGAAGGCGCTCCCAAGCAAGTCAGCCGGTCACCGCGCTGGCGAGCGGAGAGAGAAAGTAACGAGAAGACCGCCCACACACGGCGTTGACAGGCCGGAGTGTCATCAGCCCTCGAATGGGGAGTTCATTATGCATAGGAGTCCCTCTTTCCTCTCTGTTCGTTATAGTGAATATGTGGAGATGTTTTGCTTGCAAATGCGGCACGCAATCTACTATTATTCATTGAAATGAATATAGAGCAGATAGGTGCGGTCATCAGGGAACGCCGCGATGTGTTGGAGATTGACCAGCGAGCGTTGAGCGAGATCTCCGGAGTGGCAGTGCATACCTTGAGCAACATCGAGGCGGGAAGTGGCAACCCAACCGTGAAATCCCTGAACAAGGTACTCGGAGCGTTGGGCATGGAAATTCGCGTCGAAGTACAACAATAGGAGTAGCGCGTGAACCGCTGTGGAAAGGTCTACTGCCAGGGGCGGCTGGCCGGTCGTATCGAGGAGCGGCCGGAGGGCTACCGCTTTGCCTATGACACGGCCTATCTGGCGTTGGCGGATGCGAGCCCGGTCAGCCTCACGCTGCCCCTTCAGCCCGGGCCGTACGATTCCTCACTGCTGTTCCCCTTCTTCTATGGCCTTCTGGCCGAGGGCATCCTGAAGGACACGCAGTGTCGCACGTTGAAATTGGACGAGAATGACCACTTCGGTCGCCTGATCAAGACGGCTGGCAGCGACACCATTGGTGATGTCACGGTAGGGGAAGAAACGGAGGGCGCTAATGCATAGGTGCATGTCAACGCTCCGTGACACACAGAGCGCGGGATTCAGTCCTTCGGCCGCGCGTCAGCTGGCCGGCGGCAATCGCAAGTTCCCCCATCAGCTCACGTTCAACCGCACGGATGTTGTCGAGTTCCGCGTCCGGAGCGCCGAGCACATGTCCATCTCGGGAATCCAGGACAAGATCTCACTGAAGCTGGTGCGTGGACAGCTTGAGCCGACAGAGACCAACGGTGAGTATATTCTCAAGCCCGTGCCGACGGCGGACATTCCACATTTCAAGGATGACGTGCCTGCAAACGAACATGTCATCATGCAGATCGCATCCCAGATTTTCGGCATCGCAACACCGCCAAACGCCTTGGTTCTTTTCGCGGACGGAGAGCTGGCCTACGTCATCAAGCGATTTGACCGACGCAACGGCCGGAAGATCGGACAGGAGGATTTCTGCCAGCTCTCCAACCGGAGTGAAGAAACAGCCGGCAAGAACTACAAGTACGACGGCTCATACGAAGAAGTCGGGCGCATCCTTGAGCACTTCTGCAAAGCCTATCCGGTTGAGATCGAGAAGTTGTTCATCCGCATCGTGTTCAACTACGTGTTCTCCAATGGTGACGCGCACCTGAAGAATTTCTCCCTATTCAGAAGCGACTTTGGCGACTACGTCCTGACACCCGCCTACGACGTACTCTGTACCTCACTGCATTTTCCCAACGAAGCGCGAACGGCCCTGGAGATGTTCGACACATTCGAAACCGAGAGCTTCCGTCAGAACGCCTTCTACAGATGTCCCGACTTCGTGAAACTTGCTGAATGCTATGGCATCAAGCCCGACCGCGCCGAGAAGGCGCTCCAGCGTTTCGCGTCCGGCCAGTCTGCTGCAGCCGACTTGGTCAACCGGTCCTTCCTCTCCCCCGACGCAAGGGAAGACGTCTTGCATCGGCTCCAAGACCGCCAGCGAGCGATCGCCGACTAGCCACACGACCAGCCGCGAAGCGCGAAGGCGGCTGCCTCCTACTGGGCGGGCGGGGCATAAAAAAAGCGGGGCAACTCACGTTGCCCCGCTCTTGGTCGTCTGCTGGACGACTGGGCGTTCTATTCAGAGCGAGTTGATCTCGCGCTCCAAGTCGGAGATTTGCGCCATCATATCGGCGAACTCTGGGCG
>JABMSA010000137.1 GCA_013202185.1 Planctomycetota bacterium | reverse complement strand
GCGATGCCCTGGGCTTTCATAGTACGCCCCTTTGGGGCTCTATGCGGTAGAGGCAGATGTGGATTGAAATCCGGAGTTGAAAACCAAGAAGACCGGCCTCTGGGGCTCTGTTCCGTGGTTGATCTTCATTCCTCGCTTTTTGCGAGGCGGATGGCCTGGGCGAGGTCGATGGCGCCGGTGTAGAGGGCTTTGCCGATGATGGCGGCACTGATGCCGATGTCTCTGAGATGCCGGATGTCGTCGAGCGATGTTACCCCGCCGGACGCGATGACGGGCACGCTTACGCTTGCGGCGAGGGACTGGGTGGCGGTGAGGTTGGGGCCGGTGAGCATTCCGTCGCGGGCGATGTCGGTGAAGATGATGGCGCATACGCCGAGTGCGGCCATTTTGCCGGCGAGGTCGGTGGCCTTGACGCCGGAGTCTTCGACCCATCCTTCGACGGCGACTATTCCGTTGCGCGCGTCGATGCCGGCGGCTATCTTGCCGGGGTGACGCTTGCAGAGGCTGCCTATCCAGTCGGGCGAGTCGATGGCTTTGGTGCCGATTATGGCGCGGGCTATGCCCAGCTCGATGACGGCGTCGACGTCGGTGTCGGTGCGGAGTCCGCCGCCAAGCTCGACGGGTATGCTGACTGCTTCGAGGATTGCGGCGACGGCGTCGAGGTTGTGGGGTTTGCCGGTGAATGCGCCGTCGAGGTCGACGACGTGTATGATTTCGGCGCCGGCTGCCTGCCATTTGCGGGCGACGGCTGCGGGGGTGTGCGAGTATACGGTTTCGCGGTTTTTCTCGCCCTGGACGAGCCGCACGCACCGTCCGGCTTTGAGGTCGATTGCTGGAATGATGATCATTATGTGTGGCTCGGCGGCTTGTGATTGTGTGTTTGTGTGTTCATCATTTCACGCTTCTCCGTAGATTCTAACTTTTACTCACCGAATAATCAAGGTATGGCGTCTGTATTGTTGGAGGGGCGTGGCGACGGCGGCCCGTAGGGCGGTATGTGTTTCGCGTGCCCCGATACGTCTTGCCTCTGAAGGCGGCGCGTGCTCCCCGATGGGTACGCCGGGCATGTGTCGGGCTCCTTTGCCGTCTCGCGCGGCCCGCCGAGCGAAAGCTAAGCTGCTTGCATAGCAGCCCCAACTTGTCCGTAGGACAGGCAGGATCGAAAGTTCGACGACGACGACGAGGACGAGGACGATTTGGATGCGAGACGAAGGCTGCAACCATATCTGGTTGACGCATTCGTACTGCGATGCGGCGACCGGGTCATCCTTGATTTGCCGGTGTCGCGGCCGTACAATGAAATCGTTCTGTAGGTGGTGGTGACGAGAGGTTTTGCGATGAGAAGACAAGTTGGGTTTACGCTTGTTGAGCTGATGGTGGTTGTCGGCATTGTGCTGGTGCTTGCGAGTTTGCTGCTGCCTGTGTTTTTCGGGGCGAAGGAGGGGCAGCTTGCGCGTAGCACCAGGGCTGAGATCGAGTATCTGAAGTCGGCTCTCGAGCAGTACAAGAACGAGTTTGGCGATTATCCGCCGTCGTTCCTGGAGGAGCTGGGCGACGACCCGCACACCGGCGTTATCAACGAGGGCAACAGGGCGCTCGTGGCGTGCCTTGCAACGAAGAAGGGGAATGGCCCGTATCTGCGTTCTTATGTGCTCAAGGACCCCGACAAGGTGAGGTTGGCGCACGATGGGCTGCCCAACACACTGATAGCCCACCACGATCTGACGGGCTGGGTTTTTACCGATGATCCCGAGCACGCGGACGTCCGTTGTCGCGAGCTGCTGGACGCGTGGGGAACGCCTTACATATATTTACACAATAGGGATTACCATTCGGATGCGGGGCAGGTCTATAGTATGGACGGTTTGAACGCAAGCGGTTCGCCGGCCAACCCCTGCAAGGTAACGGCCCGGCAGGATGACGACGGCGTTTACTATGGCGCCTACACGTTTCAGATATGGTCGTGCGGGCCGAACCAGATCAACGATTACGGCGGCAAGGACGACATAACGTCGTGGGAAGCTCAATGACGCTTCGAGCGCGCAACCGGAAATCTTTCACCTTGATCGAGCTGATGGTGGTGGTGGCCATAGCCTCCGTGATCATGGGGATCGGCGTGGGCGCTTATCTGAGCATGAACAAGAACCTGACATGGCGCGCGTCGGTCTCGATGGTAACGTCGCTGTTGCACGCCGCCCGCAACTCGGCGTCGGAAACGAGAACGGCGGTGTCGGTGGTCATCAAGACCGAGCCCACCGAGCATGCGGACAGGATGCTTTGCAGCCAGGTTTATGCAACGTTTGTGAGGTGCATCGGCGCGTGGCACTTCGAAGAGCCCAACACGCCGTTCGATACCGACACCGTGATCGAAGGGGCGTTTTCGCAGGAGGCAACGCCTGCAAATATGGACGGCTCGGGGCTGGTCGCCGGCAAATACGGCAAGGCGATACGCTTCGAGCGCTGGACGGACGATGACGATCCCGACAGCGCTCCGCACCCGCCGCAGAAGCTGACCATCGGCAAGGAAGGGGCGACCGGCAGTTATCCGGCTTATGACGTCCGCGAAGGCCTGCGAATTTCGGCGTGGGTCAAGCCCGAGCTGCCGCCCGACGTTCAGGACGACTCGCGCTACTACTACCCGATCGTCGTCAAGCCGTGGCAGCAGGATGCAAGCTTGTCGGACATATCCACGCTGCCTGTTTATTCGATCACACTCGTTCTCGACCCCGACGCCGACAAGCGCGTCTTCAGGCTGTCGGCCAGCGTGCGGCTCGAGAGCGGCTGGCTGTACGACGTCGAAACGAACCCGATGGTGCGGCCCGACACGTGGACGCACGTGGCGATGGTCTACTCCGGCACGGACACGGCCATGGGCCAGGATTTCCTTCGAGTGTACATCAACGACGAGGAGGCTGTACTTGGGCGGGGCCTGAAGGAGCTATCGGTCCAGGGCGAGATGTCCGGCCCATCCCCTCTGTCGAAGAGGGTGCTCGCTTCCGACGAGGCGGTGATGATCGGCGCCGACGAGGTCACCGGCATCGGCGGCAATGCCGAGGAGGGCTACTTTCACGGAACGATAGACGAAGTGATGATCGACGTGTTCACCACCGCCGAGCGCACCGCGCCGCGTGGCAGCGTGCTTATGAGCTTTTCGAACTGCCCGATGCGCGAGGACGGCGATTACCGGAAATACCGGATCGATTTCGACCGCGAGGGCCGCCTTGTGATACCGCAGGGCGGCGGCCTGCCGGTCATCGCGCTGCATTCGACCGGCAGCAAAGTGACAACGCATATCAGCGTGGAACGGACGGGCGCAATCAAGACGTGGACCACAACCGAAAACGAAGTTGAGGAACCCTGATGACCACGGAGAGCCGCCGTGCGCAATCTTGACCTGCATGCAAATCACCGGCGCGGATCGGAGAGAGGTTTTGCTCTGCTGCTGGTAATTCTGATCCTCATGGGCCTGCTGGCCATCGGCATACCGTTTGCGATATCGATGCGCCTGAGCAACAGCCGCGCGCAGACGTCCCTGGCCAACGCCCGCGCCCGATACGGCGCCCAGGGAGCATACAACCACGCAATCGCCTGCCTCATGCGAACGCAGGAGCAATACGATCCGTGGCCGCTGAACCTGAACTATGCGACAGCCGATTTTTTTGAATCGTACACGATAGATATTCCCGCGGAACTCGAGGTGGTGTTCGAGCCCGACTATGACATCGAAGCGGAGCCGGACCTCGCGGAGGCCGATCTCAATCTCGACCTCTACATATCTCCCGATGAGTTGTCCACGCGCAATCCACGAGGCGCCATATGGTCCGTTGACGTCGAAGACGAGCAAGGCAAGATCAATCTCAACTCCGCGTCGCAACATTTGCTCAAGAATCTTTTTCATCTGCTCGATCCGGCCTCAGCGAATAGTGCCGCCACTCAAATCATAAGCTATCGCCAAATGAACCGGGGCTTTCTGACCGTCTCCGAGGCCGAGTCGGTGCTGAAAGGCGCCAACCTGTTCAACTCGGGCCAACTGCTCAACTTCAGCCGTTACGTCACGGTTTCATCCGCGAAGCCCAACCCGCGGGCGCCGCATCCCATCAACGTCAACGCCGCGCCGCAGCTTGTGCTCGTGGCGAACATGATGGACCTGAGGCTGGCCGCCGTGCAGGCGCAAGCAGGCGCGAACAACGTCGGAAACGGATCCATGTCGCCAATCGAACTCGAGGACAATACTCCTGAGGGTGACTGGACGCTGGAGTACGATGGAACGGGCTGGATTGCCCCGGAGGGCCTGAGTAATGTGACGTATACTCCGTACGAAGGCACTATTCCGTTCACGGCAGGCGACCCCGCCAACAACAACACCCCCGACACGTTCACGTTCTCGACTTACCGAATCAGCGAAAACCTGGCCCGCGATCTCGCGGCTGCCATGCAAGCTGTGGTCAAAGTAGAAGCGGGGGATTTGGATGGGTACAGTGGAGACCCCTACACCGTCGGCGAAGTTCGAAGTTTTGGCATTGCAACAGGAGAGGGGTACCGCAAGCTCTTCGATAAGGGCCACGTCGCCATAGGCCTCGACCTCATGGGGTATGAAGGTCCCAGCGAAAACGCGGTATTGGGACTTGTTTCTTACGGTTATAGTTTTTTCAACTACGATCGATCCTATCGTGGCGATCCCGTTGAGGCACGACGGATCATTGCAGATGTGTATGACCTCGACGCGCTTAAGAATGTGATAGGGACTCATGAGGGGGCGGACTTATCGGCGGCAGCCGACAACATCGTAGCCGCTTTGATCCTCAACGCCTTCAGGCCGCTCTCCGGGCTCGTCGACCGGCCCACCGCCCCTTTCTGCTTCACAACTTCAGACACCTACACCATCACGGCACGCGGCTCGGTCAACAACACTGCCGGAAGTCAACTGGCAAGCCACGGCATCAGAAGGCTCGTATCAGTCAAGAGACCAACTGCCGGTAGCGTCAATGATGATGACGATGTTGAGCATGGAACGTGGCGCATCGACACCGAACAGGCCTTCGATGCTATCCTGCAGGCCCGAGGGACATCCAGATTCCAAAGCAGCATACTCGGCCGGTTATCTGTGGCGGGCCGGATGCCACGTAACTACCGCCTCGCCAACAAGGTACTGCCTTCGCTTGGACTCAAGACAAGGACTGTATCGGAAAACGCAGTCCGCTCACAGAGCACGCTCCATTTCGGAAATGACCTTTCCCAGTTCACGAACTTGATAGACGACGAGAAGCCTCCGCTGACGTTCCTGCCGTTTGGAGGAAGCGAGGACGCGCTCGAAAAGCAGTCCACTGAGAACACAGGAAATGCCGATGGCTTGAGAACATCAAGGTTCAATGCAAACGGCGATGAAGTGAGTTTCCCAAGCTGGCCGCGCCTGGCCTACAGCACCGAGCATGTGCCGATCCCCGGGGTCGACTCCACCTCGAAGTCGATCGAAATGTGGATCAAGCCCGGCGACTGGTCCGACGAAAGCAGAAACTACTTCCTGTTCGACATCACCCGGCCGTATCGGGAAGTGTCGGTCGAGAAGTGGGACGGCGCATCGCAAATCTTTCGCGATTTCGACCTGCAGAATACGCCGCACGAGAACCGCATCGCCCTCTTCTACAGGGGGGCGACCAAAGAGCTGATCTTCCGCATTTCCGACGCCTCGCTCTCGGGGCAGTCCGCCGAGGTGCGCTACGGGTTTGAGCCCGACCCCGATACCTGGCATGATGTCAAGGCCATCTGGTCGGGGATGGACTACGGCGACATGACGCTGCTGATCGACGGCAAAGCACCCGACGGCCGGGATAACGGCACCGGCCGCTACCATCCGAAGTATGAATGGCGCGATGTGGCAGCAGACGCCCCCGTGGTGATCACCGGCAACCAGATATTCGAGCCGCCCGAAAAGAGCACCCCGGCCCGCGGCACCGACAGTGGCCAATCCTCCCCCGGCGCCGACGATCCGACAACCCTCTACGGCTACAGCTTCGAGTTTGTGAATATTGACACCGGCCCCGATACTGACGACAATGTTCTGCCCGCCGACTACTTCGACAGAATCGACGTCTACGCGGCCGGCGTTCGCCTCGAAGGAGACTCCGACCTTGGCCAGGCCCCAACGACAACAGTCGAGCTGCAAACTAGCCCCGACGGCAATCCCATCCCAATCGAAGTCGACACGACCGTCATCCCCGTGGCGAGCACCGATGGCTTCCAGGACAAGGGCTTCCTCCTCATCGGCAGCGAGATCGTATATTACGACAGCAAGACGCCCGACACGTTCATCTGCACCCTGGATGGCGGAGAAGGAGAAGGCGAAGGAGAAGGCGAAGGGGAAGGAGAAGGAGAAGGCGAAGGCGAAGGGGAGGCCGTAGGCCCACAGGCCATGCGAGGCATCG
>JABMSA010000136.1 GCA_013202185.1 Planctomycetota bacterium | reverse complement strand
TCAACAATCCGACAAAGAAGGTGACCTGCGTCATCCACCGCTCGACCGACGGCGGCAAAACGTGGAAAACGCATCCGATCTTGCCCGAGATGCTACCCTTTGACGATGTGACGCGAACCTATTCCAGCCGCAATATCATTGAATTGCCCGACGGCACGTACATGCTAGGAATGTCCGGGTTCTACGGTCGTGACTGTATTATGCTGTCGAAAGACCAAGGCAAGACGTGGCAAGCGCAGAAGACTACCTTCGGCGGATATGACATGGCGAGCTACGTATACTCGGCCTACCAGGAAGGTGTCCTCTATCGTCTGCCCCAGGGACGACTCCTGTTGTTTGCGCGAATGACACCGCGAATCATGACCTTTACTCGAGAAATCAAGGGTCTCGCTGATTTTTCCAAGCTGGGAGAGACCGATAAACATTTCGACCAATTTGATGCGGAAATCATCTTTGAATCAAAAGACAACGGCGTATCTTGGGAACCAGTATGTGGTATTCCGCTCATCGGATGCATGTATCCGTCGGTGATTCCGATAGGCGACCGCAAGCACCTGATGACATTCACCAAACGTGTGCCCGGCGACGGCCTGCGAATGGGCGTCTACGCAACCGTACTATCGGAAAACCAGGACGGATCTTTCGCTATCGATTTCGACAAGGACCTGATTGTGATCGACGAGAAAACCGACGACGCATTTCAGACGGGCGGTGGATTCGGCAACACGCTAACGCTCGACGACGGCTCACTGATCAGCGTGTACTCGTATTATCACGTGGACGACAACATCGCCGAGTTGCTCAAGTCGGACAAGTTCAAGGAAAAGAATGTCTACAACTACTACCGCAACAGAGCCCTGGGCTACAACCCGACTTGGGTCGGCGGCTGCAGCGAGCAGAATTATCTTCGGGCCGGAGACCGCCTGAAGCGGCATATGTTCTTGGGCTGCTGTCAACTATTGAATCTCTGCGGCCCCGTCACGGAAGTCGCGAAATGGGAATTTCCGAAATAGGCAACCGTTCACACGGACTCCAGATCATGCCACCCAAATCGATGCCTGTCGTCCCCCTGTCGGAAATGGCCAACGGCCAGGAAGCCGACCTGTTTGCGTTGATGACCTCGAAGGAACAGCTCACCACACGCGAAGGGAAGCCCTATTTCAAGGTCGGCTTTCGCGACGCCGATCGCGAGGTGAGCTTCCCCATTTGGGACAACTCCCCCTGGGCCACCGACTGCCGAACGAGTTGGACGCCCGGCCTCTTCTACAAGCTTCGGGCCGTCTATCGCGACACCAACTACGGGCCGCAACTCGATATCCGCAAGATCCGCGAGACGGTCGACGCCGATACGGCCGACGGCTTCGATCCGGCCATCTGCCTTCCCAGCACGCGATTCGACCCCGAGGCCATGCTCGGTGAGCTCCTCCAACTTGCCGAAAAGCATGTGGAGAACGCCGCCCTGCGCGGGCTGGTTGTCTCGATCCTCAGCACGAACCGCGAGAAGCTGCTCGTGAGTGCGGCCGCACGGCATCATCATCATGCCTTTTCCGGCGGGCTCTTGGAGCACACGCTCAGCGTGACGCGAAACGCCGTCTTCCTGGCCGAGAAATATGCCCGCGATTACCCCGACATGGAGCCGCCGCTGGACAAAGGACTGGTCGCAGCCGGCGCCATCCTGCACGACGTGGGCAAGGTCCGCGAGCTCGAATCCACTCCAACCGGCGCCTCGTACACGCCCGAGGGCGAGCTGGTCGGCCACATCCAACTGGGCCGCGACATGGTCCGCGAGGCGGCCGCCGGCACGGCGATCGACGCCGACACCCTCCTGCGGCTGGAACACTTGATCCTCTCGCACCAGCGTCTGCCGGAATGGGGTTCCCCAAAACCGCCCATGACGCCCGAGGCCCTCTTGGTCCACTACGCCGACGACGTCGACGCGAAGTACCACATGATGTACGCCATCCTCCGCGACGACAACAATCCCGGCCCCCTCACGTCGTC
>JABMSA010000135.1 GCA_013202185.1 Planctomycetota bacterium | reverse complement strand
GTCGTCGACCAGCCCAAACTGACCGTCGAGCAGAAAATACCTGAAAGCCGGCTTCGTATTCATGATGCAAAGCAGGTTGTCCATCAGTCGAACAAACCACATTCGCGTCGTCTCGAAATCGAACCGGAATTCCCTGTCCCAGTGAGAGTAGGAAACTATGTGGATCTTCTTCTTGCTCATATTACCTGCCCTGATAGGATTATCCGCACATCACCCACACGCCGCCTGGTTCCCTCGCCAAAACGGCGTGTATGATAGCAGAAAGCCCCGGCGTGTTCAAGGGCACAAGGATGGTCCGTAAGCGGCTGGCCGGTTGGGATTTTCTGCTCGACGGTCAGTTTGGGCTGGTCGACGACTACCTCGAGATTCGCCCCGAGAAGGAATGCGATCTCCGGCGGCTCGCCGCTGCCGGGCGCCTGCAGTTGGGGCCGTGGTACTCGCTGCCCGACAGTTCCTCGATCCACGGCGAATCGCTTGTGAGGAACCTGATGACGGGCCTGCGGAAGTCGCGCGAGTTTGGCGGGGCGATGGAGCTGGGCTACAACGTTTTCTCGTTCGGGCAGATCGCTCAATTGCCGCAGATCTACGCGGGATTCGGCATCGATGCCATAATCTTCTACAAGAACATGAACCGCAAACGCTCGCGCTACGATGAGTTCATCTGGGAGGCGCCCGACGGCACCCGGGCGGTGGCAACGCGGCTGGGGCGCGACGCTCGATGGAATTTCTTTTTCGCCGGGCACATTCCCATCGTATACGATCGCGATCCGTGGCACAAAGACTGGCAGTTCAGGTGGGGCGACCTGGGCAAGACCTTCCACCTCTGTGAGCCCGCCAACTACGCGGGCTTCCATTTCGTGACCGACCCCGATACGACGTTTCACCGCGAGAAGATCAGGGAAGGCTTCGAGCGCACCATCAAGGCTCTCGAAGATACGGCCGTTCCAGAGCATCTGCTGTTTTTCGACGGCACGGATTTCACCGAGCCGCACCCGATGCTCCCGGAGATCATCGCGGCCGCGAACGAAGAACTCGGCGACGAATATGAGATCGTTCACAGCACGCTGCCCGATTACGTTGCGGCGATCCGCCCGCTGCTGGAGGCCCGCGAAATCGCCGTGGTGACCGGCGAGATGAAGGACGGCCCCGAGGGCTCGGTGCACACCGACGTCTGCTCGATCCACCCCGAGCTGAAGCGCGCCAACAGCCTCGCCGAGAACCTGCTTTTCCGCCTGGCCGAGCCGTTTGCGACGGCCGCCTGGACGCAAGGGGCGCCCTACCCCGCAACGCACGTCGAAAACGCCCTGATGTATCTGTTCAAGGCCCAGGCGCACGATTCCCTGCATGGCGTGGGCCCGGCCGATATGGTCGCCGACGTCCGCAACCGCCTGCTGCAGGCACGGAGCATCGCCGAGAACCTGGCCGTCGGGGCGTTCCAGTCGATAGCCGCAAGAATCAACACCGCCGCCGTCGAAGACGCTGATCTTTTCGTGACGGTCTTCAACGGGTCGAGGTGCGAGCGCACGGAGGTCGTGGAGGCGCACGTCGACGTGCCCCGCGACCGCTCGATCGACGAGCTGATCATCGAGGATCCCGACGGCAGCGTGATGCCGATGCATCTGTTGGAGCGCGAAGAGACCCGGGCCGGCATCTACCACCCGCGCAGCCGGAACATGCCGTTTTACATCAACCGCTTCCGTGTGCTCTTCCAGGCTGCGGCCGTGCCGGCAGTGGGCTACAAGGCATTCAAGGTGAAGTGGGCCGAGCGCGAGTTGTACCCTTATCCGCACGAAGACTTCGAGGCGGTTCGCATACCCTTCCAGACGCTGGCCGCGGGGCCGCGATCTGCCGAAAACGAATTTGTGAAGCTCGACGTTGCCGACGACGGCACACTGACGATCACCGACAAGGCCGGCGACAGAGCATACAGCGGGCTGAACTATTTCATCGATAACGGCGAATCGGGCAACCTCTACGGCCACGTGCCGCCGGAACTCGACCGCGTCATCACATCGCAGGGCGCCCCGGCGCGAATCTCGCTTGTGCTGGACACTCCGCTCATGGTGAAATTCGAAATCAATGTTGTCATGAGCCTCCCTCGCGCTTTTGATAAGGCGAAGCAAACACGCTCAGCCCAGGAAATCGAGCTGCCGATAACGTCGGAAGTCATCCTGCGGAGCGGATCGCCGGTGGTGGAAGTGGTAACGACCGTCGACAACACGGCCAGAGATCATTTCCTGCGGGCCTGCTTCCCGACCGGGCTGCGGATCAGCCGCACCTGCACCGGCGGCGTGTTCGACGTTACCGACTACTCGACGGAAGTGTCGCGCGAAGGCCAATGGCGGGGGCACGAGCTTGCCCGCCACCAGCAGCACGGCTTTATGGACATCAGCGACGGCGAGCGCGGCCTGGCGGTGCTCAACGACACGCTGCGCGACTACGAGGTGCTCGACGCCGACAGCGGCCTGATCGCGCAGAGCCTTGTCAGGGGTGTGCCGCTGCGGATTCCGGTCGACAATCGGCTGTGGATGGAATACCCCGGCGACGACAGCGCGCAGTCGCTGGGCGAGCACACGACGCGTTACGGCCTGCTGGCGCACCAGGGCGGATGGGCCGGCGCAGGCGTGCTCGATGCCGCGGCGGCGTTCAGCACGCCGCTTCGCGCCGCGCAGATCGGCAGGCACGAAGGCTCCCTGCCGCTGAGCTCGAGCTTCCTGCGGGTGGAAGGCGACAACGTGGTCCTCAGCGCGTTCAAGAAGGCGGAGGATCGCGATTCGGCGGTTGTTCGTGTGTATAACCCTACTGACAGCGGCGTCGAGACGGAACTGCACCTTTCGACGCCTCTTGCCGAAGCCCATATTGTTGACCTCAACGAGGAGCGACGCGAGCAGGTGGACTTGACCGAAGACAGGTCTGTGCGAATTTCCGTACCGGCGAAAAAAATCGTGAGCATCGAACTGGTGATGCAGCAACCGAAGTGAACCGGGCGACATCGCAATGAGGAAAGGATTTTCATGACAGGCAAGAGCATAACAGACGCATTGATGGCGAAAGTCGCCGAGTTGAGGCGCGGCCCGGAGACCGTATGGCGATATCCTCGCCGCGCGCCGAAGAACCCGCTGAAGGCCGTGCCCGGAACCTCGTGGGCAACCTGGCCCTCCGGCGGCACACAGGTAATCAAGAAGAACGAAAAGAACTGGTTCTATGCCGATGTCCAATTCCCCGAGAGGAAGCACGGCGTCAATCTTGCGGGTACCGAGGGCCGGCTTTTTATCAATTGCTGGGTTCCTTTCACGCTGTGGCTCGACGGTCGCGAGGTGTTCAAGGAAACGCACGTTTGGCACGCGACCGGCCCCATCGCCGATCCGGTGGTCAAGGCAATCGAGCCGGGCAGGAAGTATCGGCTTGTTGTGTGTATCGAGCCCACCGAACTGCCGGAGTTCTTCAACCCGCTGGGTTTTTCGTTCAGTTCGAAGGCCTGCGCCGATCTTGCGCTCGAGCTGTCGGCGGCGGCGTTCCAACTGCGCTATGCGGAGGCCCTGGCAGAGAATGCCGAGGAACTGAAGGCGGTGGAAAACGCCGCCGGCAAGCTTGACGTTGATGCCGTTGGGGCGAATCGCTGGAAGCGCGCCCGGGCATCGATCGAGGCGATGGAAGCTGAACTCGCGTGGCTGTCCAAGCGCGCCGCAGACCTAACCGTGCACCTCGTCGGGCATGCGCATATCGATATGGACTGGCTGTGGACCTGGCCGGACACGGTGCATTGCGTGCGGCGCGACTTCAAGGCTGTGACGGACATGATGGACGAATACCCCGACCTCACCTTCACGCACAGCCAGATACCAACCTACGAGATCGTGAAGAAGATGGATCCGGACGTGTACAAGAAGATGAAGCGGCGCATCGCGGAAGGACGGTGGGAAAACGCCGCCGGCACCTGGGTCGAGGGCGACCTCAACATGGCCGACGGCGAATCGATCGCCCGGCACATGCTCTACGCCGCCGATTGGGGCAAGGCTAACCTTGGCACGCAGGCGAAAGTGCTGTGGGAGCCCGACACCTTCGGCCATCCGGCAAACATGCCACAACTGGCCGCACTCGGCGAGCACGATTGCTACTTCCACATGCGCTGCAATCCCGGCGCACAAGACAACTGGCCGGTCCGGCAGTGGGAGGGCGTCGACGGCACAAAGATCACGACATTCTCCCAGAATTATAGTGCGTCGCTCCAGCCGGGCGACATCATCTACAGGGTGCTCGAGGCCCGCCGCTTCGGACTGAGGAACGTCTTGCACGTGTGGGGCATAGGCGACCACGGCGGGGCGCTGTCGCGCCGGCAGATGGAGCTTCTCGACAGCTATCGCGACAAGCCCGTGATGCCCACCTTCACCTTCAGCACAATCAGGCGGCTGCTCGAGGCCGTCGAAGAAGAAAAGCCAAAGCTCCCGACCAACAAGGGATTCACCTACAACCTGTTCGAAGGATGCTTCACCACACACGCGAGCATCAAGGAATACAACCGCCGCTGCGAAGGCGCACTACTGACCGCCGAAGCCCTGAGCGCACTGGCCGGGCTCGACAAGAGGAGCACGCTCCGCAACGCGTGGACCGATATGCTCTTCAACCACTTCCACGACATCATGGACGGCGCTGCCGTGCACGACAGCTACATCAACGCCCACAGCCGCGCCGAGAGTTCGCTGAAAAAAGCCGAACACGTGACGCGCCAGGCGGCGAAGCTCCTGGCGAAACCGGCGCGAAACGGCAGGAAGCTGGTGGTTATCAATCAGCTCGGATTCGAGAGAACCCAGCCGGTGAGCGCCGCCCTTCCGAAGAGCGCGGCCTGCCTCATCGACTCAGACGGAAAGGCCGTGCCCATCCAGCGCAAGGGCGCCGAGTGCGTGTTCATCGCCGAAAAGATACCGGCGTTCTCGTCAAAGGTCTACAGCATTTCAGACAAGGCGCCGCGCGGGCTCGACGACAACGCCGTTTGCGTGACCGAAGAGAGCGGCGGCTATTACATGGTCGAGACGCCCCTGGCAAGAGCGATGATCAAGAAAGACTCGGGCGCGATCGGATACTACTTCGACAAGGCTCTCGGGCGCGAGCTTGTGGCTCACGGCGTGCCGAAGCACATGACCTATATGCACGCCGCCCGAGCCGACCTCGCGCTGAACGTTTTCCAGATCATCGACGAAGCCCCGAACGGGATGTCGGCCTGGCTGATAAACGACATCCTCAAGCAGGAGAACCTGCTGCGCGGCGCGGAGGTCGCGCTCGTCGACGCCGGCCCGGTGTTTGGCTTGCTGCGCGTGACGCACAAGTTCAGGTCGTCGAAGATTGAAGAGGATATTGTTTTCTACAAGGAGCTTGGCCGGGTCGACTTCGAGGCGACGATCGACTGGCGCGAGAAGGGCAGCGCGGAAGTGGGCGTGCCGCAGTTGAAGGTGTCGTTTGCCGCCGCGATGTCGGCCGCTCGGGCGCGCTTCGAGGGGCCGTTTGTCGTTACCGAGCATCCGGCCGACGGCACGGAATACTCGACGCAGAAGTGGGTGGACGTGTCGGGAGAGGACTTCGGATTTACGCTTTACAACGATTCGAAATATGGCTGCGATGCCCTGGGCGGGCGGCTTCGCATGACGCTGCTACGGAATGCCTATGGGCCCGATCCGGAGAGCGACAACGGAGTGCACAGGGTTCGGTTTGCGTTTCAGCCGCACGGCCCGGGCGCGGAGAATGCCGATCTGATCCGTGCCGCCACCGGTTTCAACCGGCCGCCGGTTTGTGTGCGGTCGAATGTTCCGAATGCGGCGGCGGCGCTGCCGGGCCTCGCGATGGAGGGTGCTCAGTCGGTTGTGTGCACGGCGCTGCGCAAGGCCGAGCATTCCGACGATCTCATGATCCGGTTCTTCGAGGCGTCGGGCAGAAGGCGTTCGATGACGTTCTCGCTGGGCGACGGCATCAGTTGTGCGAAGGAAGTTAATTTTCTCGAGAATCCGATCGGGCGGAGGGTGAAGATCCTGAGGGGCCGCGTCTCGGTGCGGTTCCGTCCGTACGAGGTCAAGACGCTCCTGGTGAAGTGCGAGGGGCTGGGTTCATGAAGCCGTGGGCGCCGGCAGATAGCCTGGTCCGCTACATCTCGGTGCTCGGGGCTTCTCCCTTTGCTTCGGGCTTTTCTTCTTTAGAGCCGGGCTCTTTGGCCGGGGGGCCGGTGAAGGTGTTTCTCAGCATTTGGTAGAAGGTTGTCTTCTCGGCCTTCCCGGCGATGGCCTTGTCGATAAGCTCGATGGCCTTGTCTTTGTTGCCGAGCTTGAACTGGAATTGGGCGGCTGTGGCAAGCGAGGGCGGGTCGTCGGGGTTGATCTCGATGGCTTTCTCGGCGAGCCGGAGCCCTTCGGTAATGTTGATGTTGTTTCGAAGGTAAAACTGTGCCAGCTCGTTGTAGTTCCCGGTGTTCCTGGGGTTGTCGGCAATAAGCTTCGTGGTGGCATCGATCTGGTACTGGAATTGCTTCATCGCCTCTTCGATCTTGCCCTTGGCCTTGAGTAACTTGCCGAGGCCCTCGTGGGCCTGGATGTGATTCGGATCGAGCTCGAGCGTTTTGTTGAAAGCGGCGGCGGCCTCTTCGGGCTTGTTCGATTGTGAGAGGGCGACTCCGAGATAGTAGTTTGAGGTCGGATTGTCGGGCGCCTGCTCAACTGCAGCCTTGTAGTACTGCACCATCTTGTTGAGGTCGTTGGCGGCGTAGTAGCAGTTGGCCAGCGAATAGTAAGTTTGCAGGTTTGTGCGGTCGAGCTTGAGCGCTGCATCGAGGAATGGAATTGCCTGCCTGAATCGGCTGTTGTTGTAAAGCCTCATGCCCGCATCCAGGTAATCCTTGGCCGTGTACGATTGCGTTTTCGGTTGGGGCTGCCGGGGCCCGGGCTGACGCGCGGGGGGCGCCTTCTGGAGAGCATTCAACTTGCGAGTGGCCTCCTGGGCTTTGTCGGTTTGGCCCAGTTGGCTGTAGGTCGCGACCAGATACTGCAGTGACTGTACGTTGGTCGGATCCGCCGAGGAGGCGGCCCCGAAGTATATGAGAGCTTTGTCGTACTGCTTCTTCTGAAAGAAGCCGATGCCGTACTTGAAGAACTGGCTTGCCCTATCATTGGCGGCGGGGGTGGGGGTGGGGGGGGGGCGGTATTGCCCACGCCCGCCGGGAAACTGCTTGCTTACGGTCTCTTTGAGCGCGTGCGTCTCTTGGTCGGGGACAAAATATGTCCAGGCTCCATCCGACCAGCTCAGGTGCGAAGTCTTGAAATTTCCGAACGCTCTCTGGAGGGTGGAGTCATACAGCGGCGAATCGTGAGGGTCCTGAGATCGACTGCCGCCGTAGAGAAACGTCGTGATCGCGAAAGCAACAGCAGCAATGGTCAGGATAGTATAAAGCGCGGCCTTGTACGTCTTCATGATGCTTCTCCTGCTATGGAGTTGCGTGATAGTGAGATATCCACAGTTTATCTCTATACCATGTTAGTATCGCACGATGGCGGGATGTTTCCATGAATATATTATCGCGCGGGCCCGCGCGCGAAAACAAGCATTTTTCGATGGGCCAAACGACCGGGAGCGCCTTCATCCTTTACGCAGGTTTTCTTTTCCGTTGCCTTTGGTGCGTGTTTCAGCTATAATCAGGTCAACGGTAATCGGTGCGGTCAAAGGCTTTTTTGCGGAACTGCCAGCGTATGAAAATCGGCGTGCTCGGAGGGACTTTTAATCCGATTCACATCGGCCACTTGATTCTGGCCGGCGAAACCCGAGAGGCCGCTGGGCTTGACAAGGTGCTGTTTGTTCCGGCCTGTTGCCCGCCTCACAAGGCTTCTGAGGATATGCTTTCCGGCGGGCACCGCCTGCGGATGGCATCTCTTGCCGTGGCCGATAACCCCTGCTTCGAGGCGTCGGATATCGAGCTTCGCCGAGATGGCGTTTCTTATACCTTCGATACCGTTGCCGAACTGCGCCGGCGGCATCGCGACGACGAGTTCTATTTCATCATCGGGGCGGATTCCTTGCCGGAGCTTGCGTCGTGGTACAAGATCGCCGAGCTGGTCGGCCTGTGCAGGTTCCTGATCGGCGATCGGCCCGGGCACGACCTCCGATGGGAACCGCTCGAGAAGCTGCTGCCGGAAGCAAAGGTGGATGAGCTGCGCGCCGGCGTCACATGCACCACGATAATCGGAGTTTCTTCCAGCGAGATACGCAGCAGGGCGCGCCGGGGCCTGACCATCAGGTACCTCGTCCCCGCGAAGGTGGAAGAATACATCAACGAACACGGTTTATACAGATAGACGCGCACGCGCCGGCCTCGAGCGCCGGCAAGAGAAGCATGCCAAAGAACATCACACACAAGATACTCGAGAAGCACCTCGTTGAAGGCCGGCCGGGCGAAACGCCCGAGATCGGCATCAGGATCGACCAGACGCTCACGCAGGACGCTACCGGCACGATGGCCTACCTGCAGTTCGAGGCGATGGAAATCCCGCGCGTCCGCACGAAGCTTTCGCTGAGCTATGTGGACCACAACACGCTGCAGACCGGCTTCGAAAACGCCGACGACCACCGATTCCTGCAATCGGTTGCGGCGAGGTACGGCATTCGCTTTTCGAGGCCGGGCAACGGCATCTGCCACCAGGTGCATCTCGAGCGATTCGGCGTGCCGGGCGACACGCTGCTGGGCTCCGACAGCCACACGCCCACCGGCGGCGGCCTGGGCATGCTTGCGATCGGCGCGGGCGGCCTCGACGTTGCCGTGGCGATGGCCGGCGGGCCGTTTTTCATACCGTCGCCCAAGGTGCTAAACGTCCGTCTTGTCGGCCAACTCCCACCGTGGGTGTCGGCTAAAGACGTCATCCTCGAGCTGCTTCGGAGGCTGTCGGTCAAGGGCGCCGTGGGCAAGATACTCGAGTACAGCGGCCCGGGTGTGGATTGCCTTTCGGTGCCCGAGCGCGCAACGATCACGAACATGGGCGCCGAACTCGGCGCCACGTCGTCGCTGTTTCCCAGCGACGGCAGGACCCGCGAATTCATGGAAGCACAGGGCCGTGGCGATCAGTGGATGCCACTGGCCGCCGATGAGGGCGCATCATACGACCAAACAGTCGAGGTGGACCTCTCAGCCCTCAAGCCGCTGATGGCTCAGCCGCACAGCCCCGACAACGTGGTGCCCGTAGCCGACGTCGCCGGGGCGCCCGTCGACCAGGTGTGCATCGGAAGCTGCACCAATTCTTCGCTTCGCGACCTGACCATCGTTGCGACGATGCTCGAGGGCCGGCGCATCCATCCGAAAACCAGCCTCGTAATCTCGCCAGGCTCGAGGCAGGTGCTGCAGATGATCTCGCGCAACGGAGTCCTCGCCGCCCTGATCGCGGCGGGCGCACGGATACTCGAATCAGCCTGCGGGCCATGCATCGGGATGGGGCAGTCGCCGCCGAGCGGGTCGGTGTCCGTGCGAACGTTCAATCGAAACTTCAAGGGTCGCTCGGGCACGGCCGACGCGGGCATCTATCTTGCAAGCCCCGAGACCGCCGCCGCGTGCGCGCTGACGGGCAAGATAACCGATCCGCGCGAGCTTGGAGATCCCGTTGAGATTGATCTGCCCGACCGCTTCGAAGTGGACGATTCGATGATCCTGGCACCGTCTGCCGAGCCGGAAGGCGTGGAGGTGATACGCGGGCCGAACATCAAGCCGCTGCCGCGCAAGGAGCCCCTCGCCCGAAGCGTGATCGCAGAGGTGCTGCTGAAGACGGGCGACAACATCACAACCGACGACATCATGCCGGCGGGCGCGAAGATACTGCCGCTCCGGTCAAACATCCCGGCGATCTCTCAGCACCTCTTCGAGCAGATCGATCCCGACTTCGCCGGCCGGGCCGGCCGCAAAGGCGGCGGAATCATTGTCGGCGGCACCAACTACGGCCAGGGTTCCAGCCGCGAGCACGCCGCACTGGCGCCCATGTACCTGGGCGTTTCGATGGTGCTCGCCAGGTCGTTTGCCCGCATCCACCGCGCCAACCTCATCAACTTCGGCATAGTGCCGGTACTGCTCAACGACGCGGATTACGAAATGCTCGAACGGGGGATGAAGCTCCGTGCCGACGGCCTGCGCGACGCGGTCGAAGGGCGCACGGCGCTCGAGATCATCGAAGAATCGTCGGGCACGCGGATTCTCGGCAAGCTCGACCTCTCCGAGCGGCAGTCGAGAATCCTGCTGGCGGGCGGCCTGCTCAATTACACGCGGGAATCGGTGTAGCAGCATGCGCTTCGGGCCGAAACGTCTCCAATCCTCAGCCTGAATTCCGTGTAGGACTTTCCAACAAACCGTTTCACCATTTAGACATGGTGCCGATAATTCCCACTGAGCACGTTTCAGACGCTCCGGGAGGAAAATCGGCGTGTACCGTGTCGAAATCATCATGCCCAGCAGGAACGGGCGCGAAATCCTCGCCCAATGCCTGCCTGGCGTGGTCGATTGCCTGGACCAGATCGATCCGCCGGCGACCATCACAATCGTCGACGATGCCAGCACCGACGGTACGTCGGGATACCTCGCCGAAAACTTTCCCGAAGTCAATGTTATTCGACTGCCGCATCGCCACGGATTTCCGGGGGCCGTGAACGCCGGCGCGTTTGCGTCGTCGGCCGATGTGCTCTTGCTGCTGAACAACGACATGCTCCCCAACGGCCGCGTTCTTGAGCCTCTGCTCCAACATTTTTCTGATCCGGAAGTGGCGGTTGTCGGATCCAGAACCCTCAAGTGGGATCGCGAAACGCTCGACGTGGGCCGCAGGATGCGAACGCTGGAGAAGGGCACGATTTGTGGAGTGGGCGGCAACGAAGACTTCCCGGAAACGTCGCACACCTTTTTTGCATCGGGCGGCGCGATGGCCATCTTTCGCAGCATGTATGTTGAGCTTGGCGGCCTCGATGAAATCTACGCCCCCGGATACATCGAAGACACCGACCTCTGCTATCGCGCGTGGAAGCGCGGCTGGAAGATCCTGTGGGAGCCTCAGAGCACATTCTTCCACATGGGCGGCGGATTCTTCTCGCCCCGTAAGCCCGGCCTCAAACGCTACGTGAGGCTGTGCAAGGTCCGCTACTACATGCGCCGAAATGCATTTTACTTCTACTGGAAAAACCTCACGGACACCAAAGCATGGCGTGAATACTGGAAGCATTTTCCCCGCCGCGCGCTCGCAGCACTCGTCTCCGGAGATGTGCTTTATTTCGCGGGCCTCGCACGCGCGGTCACACGCCTTGGCGATATCAAACGGCGGCGCCGCCGCGAACTGGAAACGACAACGGTAACCGATGCCGAGGTGTTCGAAAAACTGGCCAAGCCATACCGCTCGACACACGGCACAGCCCAACCGGACAAGGATGCTTGCACGGCAACAGCGCAAGCGTGAGCAAGAAGCCGCTGCAAACGCAGCTCTCACACAGGAGGCCGATGACATGATCGAAGGAGTTGAAGTTATTGATCTGACCACTCGCGAAGACGACCGTGGCTATCTCATCGAGATCGCCCGGCGCGCCGACGACCCCGAGCCGCACGGGGTGGTGCATCAGTTTGGTCAGGTTTACTTTGTGGGCGATCCGGTTCGCGGAAGCATACGGGCGTTCCACAAGCACAACGAACTGTGGGACTGGTTTTTCATCAGCCACGGCAGCGCGAAGTTTGTGCTGAAAGACGACCGCGAAGGCAGCCCTACGCACGGCGAGATGATGACAATCATTTCCAGCCTCCGAAATCCGCGCCTCATCGTGATTCCACCCGGAGTCTTTCACGGCTGGATGTCTCTCGAAGACGACACCCAGATGGTGAGCACCGCCAGCCACGCTTACAACCGCGAGAACCCCGATGAAGTGCGCGTGCCGCCGGATTCCTTTGGTGATGTATGGGAAGTTAAAGGGAGATAAACATGAGCACCATTCTACTCGTCGGCGGCGCAGGATACGTGGGCTCCGTGCTGACCGAAGAACTTCTGGCGCGCGGCTACGCAGTGAGAATACTCGATCGGCTCTACTACGGCGAGAACGGCCTGCAGAAGGTGCGTGACCGCGTAGACCTGATCAAGGGCGACATGCGTACCGCCGGAATCGAGGTCCTCGACGGAGTGGACGCGGTTGTCAACGTCGGCGGGCTGTCGAACGACCCCACCGCCGAATACAACCCGCAGGCCAATCACGAAATGAACACGGTGGCCACGCGCAAGCTCGCGCAGCTCTGCAAGCAGGCGGGCGTCCGAAGGTACGTCTTTGCGTCGACCTGCTCCATATACGATCGCGGAGTGGGAACAGACCACAAGGACGTGCTGCAAGACGAGGCCGCCGACGTCAACCCGAGGGCCGCGTATTCCAGCTCGAAGCGCCAGGCCGAGCTGCACCTGCTTTCGATGGCCGACGAAAACTTCTGCCCGGTGATCCTTCGCAAAGGCACCATCTTCGGTTTCTCGCCGCGAATGCGCTACGATCTCGTTGTCAATACATTCGTCAAGACCGCAATGAGCGGCGGGGCGCTCTCGTTGCATTACGGAGGCGAAATGTGGCGGCCGCTGGTAGACGTCCGCGATGCCGCACGCGCGTACATCGCGTGTATCGACGCCGACGAAGACCTCGTGCGAGGCGAGATATTCAACGTCTGTTTTCAGAACCTCCGCATTTCGGAGCTTGCACTGAGGGTGCAGGCCGCACTGCGACCGCTCGGCATCAACGTGCAAATCCGTCCCGACTACGGCTACAAGGGAGTGCGCAGTTATCGCGTCTCCGCCAAGAAGATCGAGCGGGCGCTCGGGGTTCATCCCGTGGTGACCATCGAGGAATCCGTGGCCGAGATGGTGCGGAAAATCAAAGCCTACGGATACACCGACTTCGACAATCCCAGGTACTATAACATCCAATGGATGAGACTGCTCGAGGAAGCCCACGAGGTGATACGGGTGACCGGGTCGGTGTTTGAAGCGCAGGAAGCCGCCGCACCCGTGCTTGTGTGATCCGTCGGAATGACGGGGACGGACGAAGCCCGTCTGAGAAGACGAAGAGGCGGATCGACGACGAGGAACAGGACGAGGAACAGGACGAAGAACAGGAGACCGGAATGCGAGTTGTCATAATCGGCTCGAACGGCCAGTTGGCGCAGGATCTTCACCCGGCATTGCAGCAGAACGGTCACGAGGTGATCGGCCTCACGCACGCGCAGATCGAGGTGGCCGAGCTTGATTCCGTGCGCGACGCACTCACGCCGGCACGGGCCGACGTCGTGATCAATACGTCGGCGTATCACAAGGTCGACGTGGTCGAAGAAGACCCCGACCGCGCCTTTGCAGTCAACGCCACCGGAGCGCGGAACGTAGCGGTCGCATGCCGCGAGCTGAATGCGGCCCTCGTGCACCTCAGCACCGACTACGTCTTCTCGGGCCGCAAGGGCAGCCCCTACGTCGAGGGCGATGCCGTTGACCCGGTGAACCTCTACGGCGTGAGCAAAGCGGCGGGTGAGATGGCCGTGCGCTACCTCTGGCCGCGCCATTGGATCGTGCGCACGAGCGGCCTGTACGGCGTGGCGGGCTCGTCGGGCAAGGGCGGCAATTTTGTCGAGCTGATGCTGCGCCTGGCACACGAAGGCAAGCCCATCAGAGTTGTCAATGATCAAACGCTTACGCCCACGTCCACCCGCTCGCTCGCGCGGCAGATATCGTCGCTCATCGAAACCGGCGCGCACGGGACGTATCACGCCACATGTCAGGGTGCGTGCACCTGGTATGATTTCACGATCGAGATCTTCGCCGCCTCCGGCCTGAAAGCCGATCTCTCCACGCAGACAACCGCCGAATCAGGCGCAGAAGCGACCCGCCCGGCATGGTCGGTACTGGCCAACGCGGCGCTCCAGTCGATAGAACTCGACCTCATGCCCAATTGGCAAGACGCCCTCCGCGAATACCTGCGGGAGCGCGAGATGAGCCGTTGCACCGCCTGACGCACCCCGGCGGCGATACGTTCGTTGCGGCACCACGCACCACCCGGAGAAAACCAATGCCGAGCGCACAGCCGGCCCTTCAGAGCATCGCCTCCGACCCTCGGGCCTGCCCCGCGTGTCCCGTCTGCGGAAGCACCAACGTGCAGATTCGGTTTGCCGACTGCCGCGACCTCCTATTCCCCACGCCCGGCGAGTTTCGCGTTGCGGCTTGCACGGCATGCGACGCGCTCTTTTGCGATCCGCAGATAACGCCCGAGCAATTCGACACCTACTACCTTGCCTCATATTATCCCACGGCCGAGCAGATCCGGGCACGACTGCGCACGAAGCGGTTCACACGCTGGGCGCTGAGACGGTTCTGGGGCGCTGCCCGGCGCGACACGGCCGCACGGGCCGCACTCAGGCGCGTTCTTTCGCTCCTTTCCGTTCGGCTTCGGATGGCTCCGCCCTTGCACGGCGCCGGCCGGCTGCTCGAGATCGGATGCTCCAGCGGCGAAAAGCTCTTCATCCTGAGAGACTACGGCTGGCGGGCCGAAGGCATCGAGCCCAGCGCCGACGCCCACGCCGAAGCAGAGAAGCTGGGGCTGCCGGCGCGGCATTGCTCGCTCGAAGACGCAAACCTCGAACACGGCGCTTACGATGTCATCGAGCTGACCCACGTTCTCGAACACCTGATCGACCCGATTGGCGGCCTCTCGAAGCTGCGCGACGCACTCGCACCCGACGGCAAGATCCTGCTCACGCTTCCCAACGGCCGGGGCGTGGGATTGAAGGCATTCGGCCGATACTGGCAGGGGCTCGACCTGCCGCGTCACTGCGTTGTCTATACTCCCACGGCCCTGCGAGCGCTATGTTCGCGCGTCGGCCTCGAGGTGCGCCAGGTGCGCAACCTCGTGGCGCCGGAAGTGATCATAGGCAGCGCGAAGTTTGCGCTCAACGCCCTGCGAGCCGACGCACACGGGCCGGCCGAGCCGAACGGGGCGGATCGCTGCGGATCGAGATACCAGCCCGACAGGAAGCTCAAGAACCTCGCCGGGCGCCTCGCGAGGAAAGCCATTGCCGTGGCCCTCCTGCCGACTGCACTGCTCGGGCGCGGCGAAGTGATGCACATCGAGATCGGCCGCGCCGACAACGCCTGACGCCCGCCGGCATTCCTCATCCCAGCCTCTGGTATTCTTCAGTGCCCGTCGCCTCCAGTGCGTCCGTCAAAACCTCGAGTTGGAAAAGAGCTTCTCCCTCCCGGAACGAGCGTTTTATCCGCGCTTCATATTCCCGCGTATAACAACTACTCGTAAATCATTACCACTCCACCACAATAGCCGCTAATTTACGGGAGGATATTGGAAAGGATAATGCTTGTTGCGGAATCGCCGCCTTTTGCCAAGCGGATTTGCCCCAAGGGTGTGTGAGAGAATCAACATCGGCGGCTCGAGGCTGCGGTCGCGGGGGGGGCCGTTGGGCCTGCCGCTGTCAGTGGCGCCGCCGGACGAGAGCCGTGAGCCCCAGCAGGAGTATGGCTATGCCGGCCGGCTCGGGCACGACGTTCAGCTCGATGATTATCTGCTCGCCGCGAGCGAGATCAAGATTGAAATCGGCCACCTCGAACCCGAAGTGCGACACCTCGTTGCGGTCTCGCATGTTGATTTCGACGTAGTCGCCGCTCTGGAAACCGTCGGGCGCCTGTGTGTGCGGCTCGGGGTTGTCCAGAAGCTCCGAAGGTTTGGGCTGGGCGCTGTCAAAATCGAGCTGGATCATGCCCATCTCGCCCAGGGCGATCGTCGACCACGCGCCGCCCCAGAAAGTGTTGTTGCGACTATCCCATGACGGAAACCCGCTCTCCCCCGTGAACCCGGTATTCATGAAGAGATGCATGTCGATGTTGCTGCCTGCAGGGCCGGATACGTACCTGACCGTCAGCAGAATTGAATCATAAGCCGCGAGGCTGCTGAAGTGGCCCAGACCAAAGTCCCAGTCGAAATTGGCCGTGGCAGCCACCCTGTAGTCGTCGCCGTAGGCCGTCTTGCCGTCGCCGGTGGAACCGAGCAGCATGACATAACTGACGCCCTCGCCGGGGAGAGCGCTCCGGCTGATCAACGATCCGCCGCCCCATTCCCGGGAGAATGCGTCTGTGTTGAGGAGTTCGGCATCTGGTATTGTGTATGGAACGGCCAGGGCCTGCGATGCAAGCACCGTGCCCAAGACTGCGAACAGAGCGAAGGAGAGTAAGCTCTTCATGCAGCGCCCGCTAGACGAGACGTGTATCACAGCCAGGCTCCTTGCCGAAGATGGAGCTGACCCGCTTCCCCCGAAGCATTCATTGTGTTTGTACAACTATAATACCACAGAAAACCGCCTGTGTCAAGTAATAGTTGTGTTTTTTTCATACGCCGTTTTGGCTATCGGCAGGGAAGGGATCGCCGGCGTGGTCCTGGTATGGAGGAAACTTGCCGTGAGGAAGGCCCCCGGGGCCGGCCGACCCGGGCAAGTAGGCTTACCTGAAGCCGGCCAGCAGCACGGTGGCGAATGCGGTTATCGGCGCGGCCTCGCGGGCGTCTTCCGTGGCTTCGGTGAGCTCGGTGATGAGCCGGTCGACCTTGTTGTAGAGCTCCGACTCGTTGATCAGCTTGCTGAGTGTGCCGTCGCCTGAGGCGATGTTGTTGGCGGCCGTCTTGAGCGATGCCATCATACTGGCGGCATCGGCGTAGAGCTTGTCGTCGTAAACGAGCTTGCCCAGTGTGCCTTCGCCCTTGCTGATGGATGCGGCGATGTTGTTCAGGTTGTCGACGAGATCGCCGAATTCCCGGCCCATCTCTTCGTCGTTGATGAGCCGGCCGATCACTCCGTCTCCGGTCTGAATGGCCCGCGTGATGTCTCTGATGTTGTTATAGAGTTCTTCGTCGGTCATGAGCTTTCCGATAGTTCCCTTGCCGGCTTCGATGTTGGCGGCGATCGTCTGGACGGATTTGGTGGCGGCGTTTATTTGATCGTAAACGGCATCGTCATATATGAGTTTTCCGAGGGTGCCTTTTTTTTGTTTCAACTGGTCGGCCGCATCCCTGACGGAGCTTACTATCTGGCGGACGTCGGCGTAGAGTTCTTCGCTGTCCGGCCCCAGCAGCTTGCCCACGAGCCCCTTGTTTTGCTGGATGTCGCCGACGATGTCGCTGACGGACCCGGTGATTTTTTTTATGTCGTCATACACTTCCCTATCGCGAAGAAGCATTGGAATGGTGCCTTCTCCTTCGCGAATGTGTTTGACGAGTCTGTTGAGTGCGTCGGTTATGTCTTCGGGGGGCGCCTCTCCGTAGATGATTTCGGAGGTGTCGGCGAGCGGCGCGCGCGGGCCGCCCGGCTCGATTGCCACGAACTTTCCGCCCAGCGGCGATACGCTTGCGATGGTGATTTTGCCGTCTTCGTAGTAGGGCAGCTCCTTGAACACCTGTATGGTGACGATGGCCGCGCCGTCTTCGAGCCCGATTTCTTTGACTTTTCCAACTTCGACGCCGGATGTTCTGACCTCGTTGCCGGCCTTGAGCCCGCCCACGTCGTCGAATTGCACGCGCCACATGATCTTCTCGCGGAACGGG
>JABMSA010000012.1 GCA_013202185.1 Planctomycetota bacterium | reverse complement strand
GTCTACCACTCCGTTTGGATTCTTGCTCGCGCCGGCGGTGCAGAGGTCGTAATAGGATGCGAAACCGGGAATACCCGAGGGAATCAGGCCGAGCCCTATCTTCTTCAGCATGACATCAGCTTCGAAGAGACGCCGGCCGTAATGGGTCCCTGCCACATTGCCTTCGAAACGGACTTTGAACTTTCCGGTTTCGGGGGTCTTCTTCGCTGGCTCGATGCTTACCACAGGCCACTCATCATGAAGGATGCGGGCTCTCAGGCCTACCACCACGTCGTCGAGCAGCGGCGCAGGATCTGACGTGTTGATCTCCCCGACGATGATGGGATCACCGGATTCCTTGTCATACACCAGGCCTGCAATCAGTGTTATGCCTCCAAGGCGGTTGATCATGGCTGCCTCGCCCCCACCGGCTCGGAGGCCGGCCTCGGCTTGTTTGAGGGAGAGGGCAATGTACGGTTTTGCGTAGCTTGCCGACGCTGCGGCCAGCAGCAGAACGGAACAAACAATGATTCGAATGCGCTTGATCAGGGTGTTCATTTATTGTACCTCCTCTGTTTCTCGAGCCAGGGGTGAGCCTTCGGCCAGGGACACCTGCGGGATTTCGGGCAGGATGTTGTAGCGGAGGCCGAAGAGCGTCAAGAGTCGCCACGGTTTGCCTTCCATGTGGTCCTCGCCCGAGGCGGTGTGTACCCCACCCGGGGCTGTGAACGTGTCCCAGTTTTGCTTATAGCTCTGGTCAGTCTGATTGATCTTGTTCGACCAGAAGTTGTCTTGCTGCGCCCACTTCTTCTGGTAAAACCCGAACGCCTTATTCTGCATGTTCGGGTTGAACGTGGTACTGCCGCCGGCACTGCCCTCAAAGTTGCCCGTTCCTGCCCCCATACCTGGGATGAAAGCTCCCGTGCCGTTGCCGCTGCCTCTGACGTTGAAGTCCGTGTTTGCCCTGGTCAGGGCATCTATACGGTTATTAGTGGTAAAGTCATTCCACGCTTTTCCACTGTGGTTCCCCACGTTATTGGAGATGTCCCCCACCCCATTAACAAATGCTTCCCACCTCTTTCCAAGAGGAGTCCCCGGATTCTTTGCGAGGAGCTTCTCACACCCGGGTTGTAACTTCCTGATGCTGATCTTGCGCAGCCGCGACAGGTTATAGGTTGCCAGGCGATCACACTCAGGGGTGTTGGCCGCGATCTTAAGATCTGATTCGGCCTTATCAAATTCGCGGGGGCTGAGTGCGATACGCGCACACGCCCTGCCGTTGAAGGCCATGGCAAACTGTGTTGAATGTCGGATGGCCTCGTCGAATGCGTCTTTTGCGGCTGAAGCTCCCTGACTTATCAGCACGGCCCTCGCGCCTGCGGTGGCGTGAGCGTCGGCCAACTCGGGGCACAGTTCTCTGGCGGCGTTGATGTCCAAACTTGCCAGCCCGTCTTCCCCAAGGGCGCAGAGCACCACTCCCCGAGCGTTCAGGGCCAGTGCCACATGCGGTTCCTTCTCCCGAAATGTGACGGGCACCTCATCAAGCTGGGGATATCGTCGGAGGAAGGCGTCCAGGCGTTCCCGCGCTTTCTCCCACTTCTCGAGCCGTGCGTGAGCGTCGGCGCGAAGATACATAGCTATCTCGGCATCGGGGTGTTCCGTCATGAAGTACTTAGTCCAGCGATCCCAGCGTTCGATGTCCGTCTGGCCGGCGGAATACAGAAACAGGCAAAGCGACTCGTTGTTGCGATTGAGCGCCAGGCACGCATGCCCCTTGAGCAGGCGGCCGACTGGCGACAGTTCGGATTCGTCGACGGTGCCGAGGATCTTTGCGACTTCGGACCAGTTTTCATCGAGGGCTGCGGCGGCGGCGCGGTTTTCGAGGTCGTAGGCGGCGGGGTCTGCCCCACCCGCTCCCAAGGCCGGCACGGCCGATGCAATGGCGATCATCAGCGCGGCCGCAACGGCGATCCTTCGAAATACGTTTTCAGTTCTGTTCATTGTTCAGTTTCCTTTCTGATCAGTGTGGTTTTTCGGGGAGGTTGATCGCGCTACTTCGCGCGGGTCGTCCCTCCCCGCTTGCTTGCTATGCGGCCCGGATCAGTTTTGCCATCCGTTTTGTCTCCTTTGCCAAGTCCCTGGCTTCCTGTTTGCGGCCGAGCTTCTTGAGGGCGTGGGCCACGTGTTTGCGGTATGTGATGCGCTCCTGGGAGTTTTCGGGAACGCGTGCAACGGCCTCCTGGAATGCGTCCAGTGCCCGGTCGTGGTCTTTCTCCTGCATCAGGCACAGCCCCAGGTTGTTGCGATGTTCCGAATCGACGGGCGCCAGCTCGAGGGCCTTCTGGTAGGTCTGGATTGCTTGGCTTGTTCGGCTGAGGTCGCGCAGTGCGTCGGCCTTGCGGAAGATTGCGGATGCGTTGTGCGGGTCGGCGGCGATGCCCTCGTCGGCTTGCAGGAGTGCGTCTTTGGCTTCTTTGCGGAAGCGCTTGTGGTAGCCCGCCACCGTCACCTGCAGGTAGATCCAGCATCCGATGTAGACTGCGGGTATCAGGAGAGCCGCCGGTGTTCCCGCCAGGACGATGTTACCGACGATGAGCCCCACAAAAACTATCACGAAGCCTCCCTTGTGGCCGGCCTTTTCCAAGGCCACCCCAAGAAGCCAGCCAAAGATGAATATCCCGATCCCGCACATTATGGCTACCGTTGCTGAGCTGACGCGTCCGGCCTGCTTCCAGGCTTCATAGCCCGAGTCGACCCGGTCTGCCTGCGACGCGACACGCGCTTCGGGCCTGTATGCCACTTCCTCTGCCTCTTTGGATCCGCCAAGTATTGCTGCGTTCTGCGTAGACATAACTGTCTCCTTTCATCTGTGGCGACTGAGTTTTTTTTCTGAGGCCCGGGCGTCGCCATGCCCGGTGCCCAGGGTTGGGGCCGCGCGGTAGTGCTCGAGAGCGCTTTCTGAGCGCGGCGTTGTCCGATGTGAAAGAACTCCTCATTTCTTGCTGCCGCCTCCGATCACGCCTCCAGGGCCGGGGGTTGCGGCTGAGTTGGTCTGCCACAGGGGCCCGTCTGCGTATGTATCCCACGCGCAGAGAAATCCACGATCGCACACCGCTGCGGCTGCGGCGCGGTAAGCCGGGATCGAATCGGCGCATACCAGGAACCTGAAATACTGCTTAGCAGGGTCAAGCTCGTTGAGCATGGTGTCGAGGCACCCGCCTGGCTTGATGGCCTCGCCGACGGGTTCGCCATCTTTGGCGCGAGTGACTTTCGTGGCGAATGTCACGGATCCGTCGCCCGTTGAGACCAACACGTCTTCAAACTTGTAATAAGGCTTCTTTATAGGCACCACACGGCCCTTGACCAGCGTCATGTAAGTCGACCTCATGCCCTCGGGGACGGGGTTGGGATTTGGGATGCCGCCGCCTTCCGCGGCAGGTGCATCGATCAGTCCCTGCTCTTTCTTCGCGAGTTCATCGCCCCTGGCGCGTGCTTCGGCCAGGGCTTTCTGCGCGGCTGCAAGCGAGCCGGGAGGCCCGGTGTCGGGCGAGTTCTTGGCCAGCTCGAGATCGGCGAGCCGCTTCTTGAGGTTGTCGCGTTCCTTTTGTTTTGCTTCGATCATTGCCCACAGCTTTGCGATTTGTTTTTTGCGGTCATCGGCGTCGAGCTTTGGGAGGTTTTCGAGCCTGCGCTCGAGGTCGCGTATCTCCGCCTCGAGGCGGCCGATGGCCTTCCGGCATTGTGCGATGGTCTCTTCGTTGGGCGGGGAGGCGGGCTCTTCCAGCGCCCGGGCCCCACGAAATGTCAGGAGCACGGCTGCAATGAGGGTGCACATGATATCCATTGCACCGGCCCCACTCTTGATTATTTCTGACGCGCCTGTCATTTTTCGTCTCCTTTCGCTATGATGCCGAGAATGGACTTCCGCTCTTCGAGCGGGAAGTAGCAGAAACCGATCTTCTTGCCTCTTTTGGCGGCATCCTCGATGTGTTCCAATACTATGTTTCGAAACTTGTCGAATGAGCCGCCATACCCACTGGGCCGCACCGCAATCGCCACGAATTTCTCTTTGTCGGCCTGGCGAAGCAGCCAGCGGATTTGGTCGCGGGAAGCGTCCACTGCGATCCGCTTCGCGCCGGGGTAGACCACGGCGGCGTCCTTCACGCATTCAAGCAGGATATATGGTCCATCGTGGCCGCCCCATATCCCTTGGCGCTCGGCCTCGCGTTCTTTCTTCTTCTCCAGTTCAGCGATGCGCTCTGCAGCCTTCTTGTTGGCTTCCTCCTGTTCCTTGAGGTCTTTTTCGGCTTTCTGACGCTTAGCCCGGCGTACTTGGCTCTGATCCAGTTCTTCTTCGAGTTTGTTGATCTTGCTCTGCAACTGGCTGATTTCCTCTGTGACCCTGAGGAGCGCCTGCTTGAGCGCCGCAAGTTGAGCTGCCTGTCGGGCCGTGGCCTCGAGTTCCTCGATCTTTTTCAGCAGTTGGTCTCGCACGGCCTCCAGGTCTTGCTTGTCCTGGCGCAGGTGCTCCAGCTTGTCGGTCGGCGTGAGCACCTCTCCTTCCTGGGTGCCGTCCTCGCAAGACACGTAAAGGAGGCCCGCGAGTATGCAGCAGAGCGCCGGGAGTGCCACAAAGCCCATATTGAAGAATCCTTTTTCACGGTTTGGCCGATTCATTGTTCATCTCCTTCGATCAGTGGGTCTTCGATTATGCTGATGCGCCGTGGGCGGCTGGTCATGTGGTCCAGCCTGTTGCCCAAGTCGGCGAAATTCTCGCGAAGCGCCGTGGCCACGAGCTCGGAGGCGCGGCCGTTGTGTTTCTCGATGGTCCCGGTGAGCTGGCGGATCGCGCAGAGCTCATCGTTGAGGATGCCGGCCATGTCGGACAGTCCGCTGCCTACTGCCTGGTCGTTGTGGCCGATGTGCGCGATGGCGGCCTGAAGTTGGTCGAGCTTTTGCGTGAGGGACTCGGCAAACCCCTGGAGCGCGGCTGTCTGGCGCTCTTCGATGGTGTTGGCGGGGTTTGCCATCTTGGCAGCGGCAGCCGCGATGTCTTGGCGGAAGCCTTCATATTCCTTAGCCATCTGTGCCAGGACCTTGTCGGCTGCTGCGGCCACTTCAACGCGAAACGCCTGGGTGGTTACGGCGGTGGCGGCGGCGATCTCCTGCCGCGCGGCTGCTGCGGCGTCGGTGGCCATTGCCTTGAAGTGCTCTGCGAGCTGCTCGGGCAGCCGCTGTGCCATCTGCTGGGTGTCCTCGACCAGGCGGCGTGCGCCGGAGATTTCATCGGCGACCTGGGCCATCGCACCGGCGCATGACTCAGTGATACCGTCGCGGGCGGCCTCGGCGACGTCGGCACAAACGGCTTTGAGTTCATTGCCCAGGGTTTCGGCTGCCTCGCGGGCCATGTCGACCGGCTCGGGCGTGGCGTTTGGCGTGCGGTCATCTACATAGGCCAGGTATTCGGCGGTGAAGGTGTCGAGCTTGCCGAGCAGGGCCTTGTGCCGTTTGCGAATCGGGCGCTGGAACATGATCATCATGAGTGTGCACCCGAGCGCCAGGAGGGTGGTGTCGAACGAGGTACCAATGGCGCTCTTGAAAGCGGCTGAGTCCGAGACGCCAGTCGATCCGAGGGCGATGCTCAGGCCGAGCACTGTTCCGAAGAAGCCGAGCATAGGGAGCGTTTGGGCGACGTCGCTGATCACACTGTAATGTGCGTCCAATTCAGCGGCGTCCCGCTCGGCCTGGCTCTTGAGGTACTGTTCGGCATCGCCCACTCCGCGCCGAAGTACCAGGGAGCGGATAAGCGCGAGCCGCCGGCGCACCACGTTTCGCCGGTCGTTGCTTTCCTCAGGAAGCCTTGCCTGGGCCATATCGCGGCAGTTGCTCAGCGGTTTGAAGGCGTTGCGTTCGCGCCGGAAGACCAGGATGCATCGGCCAAGGGCCGCGATGCCGAGCACAAACACATAGAGCGTGACCCACTGCACGAACATCCGTTTGTAGAAAAAGTCGTGAATCCACGTTCCATCCGTGGCAAATTCCTTCAGCGCGAAGTAGAAGGCCACCACTACTGCGCCTGCGACTGCTGCGGGGAGCAGTGCAAGTAACTTCGCGGCTAACAGTTTCTCCAGCTTGATGTTAAACGGGAGGGGCGCGTCCGACTGCTGCACGGGGCTGTGGGGACCGCTGCTGGCCTCGTCCTCGACAGCGATGCTTTCTGCCTGCTGCGCGGGGCTGTGGGGTTCGTCGGCGGGCTTCTCCTGCACAACGATGCTTTCCGGCTGCTCGGCTTCGTGTGCGTCCGGGAGTGTCCAGTCTTCAACGGGCAGAAGCCTGATTTCTCCGGTCTCACTTGCGTTCATTCTGCTCTCCTTCGTCCAACGTGCCATCGAAACAGTTTGAGGCGGCTGTTGCCGCGCTTCGCTCCGACGTAATCGCAATTAGTGTGCCAGTTGCGCGCGCAGCAATGAAGATTCGGCGGATCAGTTGCTGCAAGCGCTTGGCAAGGCAACACTTACGCAAACAGAAAATACTTGGCGGTGGCAGTGGTCCTGGCACATAGCAGCGAGTGACGATGACGGGAAGCGTCCAGGAATTGGACACTCCCTCGTAAGACGGGTGTGCCCTGAACTGCAAAGCATGCTCCAGGCCGGCCGAGGCAAACCGAAACCGAAAAAAGAGCTTGACTCGCGGATATACTATGTTATAATGGCGACACGATCAGGCACGGGGTTACTTGGCGCTGCTACCAGGTTCCATGCGAACGGGGTAGACGCCAAAAGCAAAGAAGAACTTTGCGCCAAGCGAGACAGGGTAGGCCCCGTGTTGCGGTAGCGGCGGGTGACTGCACGGGAAAATGGTGCCGGGCCACGCCCCTGCGAGGGACTGGATATGCCTGTTTTCGAGTTGCTCTCTTCAGACGGCAAACCGCAAAAGTGCGAGTTGGCTGAGCGTGACGTTACCATCGGCAGGGACGGTGCCAACGATGTCGTTCTGGCGCTGTCTGAGGTATCGCGTTTTCATGCCGCAGTAATCCTCACAGAGCAAGGTGAGTACGTCTTACGCGATCTCGGCAGCAGCAACGGTGTATACGTCAACGGTGCCAAGACGCACCGGCATGTTCTCGAGCCCGGTGATCAGATTCAGATCGCAACCGAGACGCTGTCGTTTGTCGGATCTAGCCGTCGACCCAGGGGCAAAGCGTCCGCAGAATTCTCGATGCCACAAGGCAGGGACGAAGGAAAAGATGCCACGCCCACTGCCTGCACTCCCCCGGCGACTCACAGATTGGCGACATCTTCGGGTGCCTTGGGCCTCAAGGCCGGCAGCCTTGATAATGAGCAATTGTTGGAGACGCTCAAGTGTGCGCAACTCATTGCATCGGCTGCGGGCATCACCCCGATGCTCTCCCGTCTGCTGGACAATTCTCTGGCCTATCTCAATGCAGAACGAGGGTTCATCCTGCTATCCGAAAAAGACAAGCTCGTGTGCAAGTGTGCCCGGCCCGAGCAACCGCGGGCAGAACTTATGAGCGGCCAATGGAGCGCCGCCGTTTACGAAGCAATTGACACCCGCTCTCCGGTGGTAACGGACGGCAAGAGCGCCGGCGATGATGATCTGCTGTGTATGCCGTTGGTTGCGTCGGGAAATGCCATAGGCGTGGTGGGGGTTGGGGGAAGGTTTCGTGAGCGGTCCTCGATAGCGGGGCTCAAAGTGGCCACGGCGCTGTGCGGCCTGTGCGCGGCGCACGTGGAGAACGCCAAGGAGCACGCGCACCTCAAACAGCAGTGCGCCCAACTTCACGAAGCGGTTCAGGCAAAGCATCGATTCGTGGGTTCCTCGCCCGCGTTGAAAGAGGTCTATGCCGGCATCAACCAGGCTGCTAAGGCGGATTACCCCCTGTTGATCACCGGGGAAACAGGTACCGGTAAAGACCTGGTTGCTCGTGCCGTGCATCAGCTTTCAGCCCGCGCGGACGCCCCGTTTGCTCCGTGCAACTGCGCAGCCATTCCGGAGAACCTCCTCGAGACGGAAATGTTTGGGTACGCCCCACACTCGGGCATCTCGTATTCCAATCCGCAGGGGAAGGCAGGCACATTCGAGTTTGCCGACGGCGGCACCATCTTCCTCGATGAGATCGGTGATTTTTCGACCGCAATGCAAGCAAAGCTCCTTCGAGTGCTCGAGGACGGTTGCGTTCAGCGCGTCGGCTCCAACGACATAATCGAGGTCGACGTCCGTGTGGTCGCCGCCACAAACAAGGACATAAGAGCCATGATAGACGAGGGCACTTTCCGCGCGGATCTATACCACCGGATCAACTGCCTGCAGATTGCTCTTCCGCCATTGCGTGACCGTGAAAGTGACATTCTTCTACTGGCCGCACATTTTCTGGAACAACACGTTTCGCCTCCGCTAAGAGAGAAGCTGCACATCACGCACGAGACCGCGCGTGTCCTCACATCATATCCGTGGCCAGGAAACGTTCGGGAGCTACGCAATGCCATCCTTCGCGCTTCACTCAGCGCAACGGGAGCCAAACTGGAGCCCGAGCATCTTCTTCCGGAGATCACGGGGTATCTGGACGAGCCCGGTGTGATCAGGACGCTGATACAGGTAGAGAAAGAACACATTCAGACAGTGTTGAGAGCCGCCAACGGCAACAAACGAAAGGCGGCTGAGCTGCTGGACATCAGCCCTCAGACACTGTACAACAAGATGAAGGAATATAACGTCGGCGTTCGGGACACCACCGTCGGTTGATCCCCCCGAACGCGCAAGCGTCCAGAAACTGGACACATCGATGCCCCGATTCCGGTACCACAAAGCGCCCCACACGAGGCCCGGATGCCGTCCGGTAAGATGTAACTTCTTGAGCGGCACCACCTTGCGATGGCGGGGGCCAGCGGGAATGCGGATGGCCGCCGCGTTTGGCATGGAAATTGCACAGTGAGCCCACTGAGCAGTACTTGAATGTGCACACCGATCTGGTTGGTTGTTGTGATCAAGGAGTACGAAAAATGACAGACAACAACGAAGTTGACAATCAATCTCGCGACGCCCCGGTGGAGAGAATCGAGCACTACAAGATCATAAAGATGCTCGGGCACGGCGCCATGGGAGAGGTGTACCTTGCCGAGGACCCCCGCGCCGGCAACCGGAAAGTGGCAATCAAGACCATAGCGCGGTTCGATTCCGCCAGTGCCGACAAGAGCCAGGCCCTCCGCGAGCGGCTGGTGGAAGAGGCCAAAGCCCTGGGGCAGATAAACCACCCGGGAGTGCCTGCATTGCACCATGTTATCGACGACGAATCGGCCGTCTACGTAGTGATGGAGTACGTGGAGGGCTGCAGCCTGGCAGAACTGCTGCGCCAGGGGCGGACACCAACGCAGAAAGAAGCCGTGCGTATCGCCGTGAGCGTGCTGGACGCCCTGACAGCCGTGCACAAGTGCGGGCTGGTCCATCGAGACGTCAAACCATCCAACATCGTGCTGGCGCCCGGCGGCACCGTAAAACTCATAGATTTCGGGCTGGCAAAGTGCGCCGAGGTTGCTCCTCAGCTTACTCGCACCAACGTGACCCCCGGCACACGGGGCTACATTTCGCCCGAGCAGCTCCAAGGCAAGGAAGCCGGACCCGCCAGCGACCAGTTCTGCGCCGGAGTCGTCCTGTATGAACTGATCACCGGCAAGCGGCCATTTGACGGCAAAACAGACACCGACGTGCAGTTTAAGATCCTGTACGAGGCCCCGCCCGATATCGGCAGGCTGAAATCGGATGTGCCCGAGCCTCTTCAGGCGATCATCATGCGCTCGCTGGCAAAGGACCCCTCAGAGCGGTTCGAAACAGCCGAAGCCATGATGCAAGCGCTGCAGATGACGAAGCCGGCGGGCGCGAGGCACCCATCGGCCGCAGCAAGCAGCCCGAGCGACGGCAGTCGTACCTCGTCCGTCCGCACCACCGGCCGGGTCAGGAAGGTCGCCCTTGCGGGCGGCATTCTGGCGGCTTCAGCCGTGGGCCTCTTTCTCTTGCTCCCCGAGGCACTGCTCGGCTCGCAGAGAAAGCCTGTGCAGACCCCTGGCATTGTCGGCGCACCGATTTCGAAGCAAGGCGATACAACTCCAGACCGACAAACGTCTCCCTCCGACACACCTGCCAAGCCTGAGGGGCCGGACAAAGCCCCCTATGAGAAGGAGATTGAAGAGGAACCGAAAGCCGGTGGTAATACCGACAACGAAGATCCGCCGGAACCCGACGAGAAGAACAGCCCGGAGCCGGTTGAAAAAACGAAAACCGACTCTCCCCCTCCTCCTCCGCCGGAGCCCGTCCTGACCGTGAAGCTCGCCCCCAAGCTGAAAGACAACAAGGATGCCGCAGCCCTCAAGGCAAATGTCGATCAGAAACTTCGGAATGGTTTTGCCAACTTCTCACACGGCAAGAGCCTGGTGCTCACGGTAACAAGCGTGGAGGTCGGGGAAAGCCTCGTGCCTATGTTTGGCCCGCATGGGGATCATTGGACTTACACTTGGAGCATCAATTATGAGGCGCGGTGGGGAGAGGAGTACCTGGGAGAACATCGCGCGATGGAAAAGGACAAATCCAACAGCGCGGAGAAACACAAGGCAAAGGAAGAGGGGTTGAACGAGTGTGTCAAGTTGATAGCCGAGCAGGTCAAAGGACTGATCGAGGGAAAAGAACAATGAACATTGTTGCCCTTCGCAGCAGCTCGACGGCGAACCGAACAGACGGATCACTGTTCTCGCGGCTTCAAAGTTGCTGGGCACCGTGCCTCTTGGGCATATTGGCAGCATCATGCGTAGGGTGCAGCAGCACGCGTGAGCCCTACGCCCACATACGCTACTTCCGATGGCTGGAGACCACACCATCCCGGCCTGTTGCCGTTTCCCTCACGGGGATTCGCTCAGACAAGGACATGTTGACCCTCGATGAAGTCGCCAAAGGGCGGCTTTCCTCCAAATACTGGTTCAGCAAAGTTGCCGACAAGCCCCGTAGCGGAGGCTACCAGCTCGAATTGGACTGCAACATGCGAACAACCGACGGCACGGCCGTGGCCGACATCTCCTGCGTTCTTTGGGCCCTGGGCGAGAACAACTCGCGCACGTGCGTCGCAGCCGGCAGAGCCGTGCAGACGGCAAAGGGGCGGTTCCTTCGCGATGCCAAATGGCTCAAGCAGCGGGCATTTGAAAAGGCCATCAACGCCATTCTTCGCACACTCGCCGAGGAAAAGCCCGAACAGATAGTGGAGCAAGTAACAAGGCGAGAGAGCGGGCCACACACCGTGGCGCCGTTCGACTTTCGCCTGTGCGGCAACGCGTCGGAATTCGGGCTGGGCATGGCCGGCACATTCGTCTCCAATGCCCTTACCTCCAGCCAATGGGCACAAGTGCTGGCTCCGCGCGAATTCGGCGCCCTGATGAAAGAAATCAACTTCGCAAAGTCCGACACGGCCCAACAGCGAAGCAGAAAGCTCTCCGCCGCCCTGAAAACAGCAGACACGCTCCTCTTCGGCACGGCGTCCGAACACGGGGATTGCATGGAGATCGACGTCCGCATGGTTGACGTGGCCACCGGGGCCGTGGTCGGCGCCTATCACGGGGGCAGCTATCGGCAGGAGCAGCTTCAGTCCACCTGCAACACCTTGATCAACCGCCTCGCCGCCGAGGGCCTGAAGTCAACCGGCGGCGATGCGCCCACAGTTGCCGTTACGCTGATCGACGACGCCCACCCCGACGCGAAAGAATCGGAGTTCGGCGCATCCTTTGCCGCATCCATCACGTCGGCCCTTGCACAGCGGCCCAACATCCGCGTGCTGGAGCGCCATTGGGCCGAGCAAATCCTCAAGGAGCGAAACCTCTTCAATAGCGATCTCGTGCATCAAAACGCCGTCGAACTGGGCAAGCTGCTTGTGTCCGACTACCTGGTATTTGGCAAGGTGGGCAAAGATGCCATTTCCGTGTCCGTCGTAGACGTGTATAACGGCGGCGTGAAGCTGCCCCTGAGAAAAGGCGGCACAGCCGGATTCTTTATCAACCGATCATTCTGGCGCGCATCCAACGATCTCGCCGGTGAAATCACCGAAGCGATTGTGCGAAGCCGCCGGGCGCAGTGAGGCAGTCAGGTGAGAACGTGGCTCATTCAAATACGAACCTTGACTCATCCGGAAATTTGAGACGAGAATGAAAAAGCTGTTCTTGACGACGACATGCGTAGTGCTTCTTTGCACGGGCTGTGCGGGCGTATCGATCCGGCAGCCGACCCCCGCTGAAAGCAGCACCTGCCAGGAGCTGCTCGCCGAATCGACCAGACGACAGATAGAAGCGCTCCGGCTGCAGCAATTCCTTGGCAAGAAGGCCTACATCCGCGTCACCCACGTAACAGGGAAGGCGTCTCCTCTCGATTCATCTTACGTCGAGCAGCTTCTCATCAACGAGCTGGTCGAAGCAGGCGTAGTAGCAGTGTCCGAGCACACCCGGGCCGACGTCATCCTGGCATGCACCATCGACGTGGGAGGCGTTACCAAAGACGTCTCCACGTTTCCTCCCGGCTGGCTCTTTTATGTCTTTCCGTTGTCCTACACCAAAGAGCTGGAAGCCAGAGTGCTGCTCGAATTGTTCTCCTACACCGAAGGAGTGCCAGGCGCGCTTGCAATACAGAGCCCCGAGCCAACAGAAGCCAGTTATACCGAACGCTACGTTCTCGGCATCGGGCCGATCCGCTGAGCGGTCCGCCGAAGGAAAGCCATAATGCTCGATCATAACGCAAGACACATGATTACGATTCTGGCGGTGATACTGACCGCGGCGTGTACTTCCACTCCGGCCCGACCCGCGCCGAGCACCGTCTCCTACAATCGCGGCATTTCGCTCCTGGCCCAAGGAGAGCTTCAGCTTGCCGCAGAGGAACTCGCCCAGCAACTTTCTCATGATGCGGCGCCACCAAAGGCTGCTTTCTGTGTTCTCGCACTCATCGGCTCGGACCCCCTCGAGAGAGATCGGTATGCACGAGGCGCGCTCAGCCAACACGGAGCGGCCGGGGTCGATGCCCTGGTGTGGCACGGCAGCCTGTGCCACGCGGCCCGCTCAGGGGGCAGCGCCGATCATGCCTCGAGTAGAATGCGCCGCCTCATAAGGAAACACTTGAAAGCGAATCTGGCAGAACTCCATACCCCAAGCGAGCGCTTATCCATGCAAGACGCCCTGGAGTTCGCCGACGAGGGCTTGGCGGCCCTCGACAGAGGCGATCTCACACGCGCCATGGCCAATTGCGGCGCCGCCTTGAAACTCAGGCCCCACTCGCCCTACATAACCCTCGCCGTCAGCGAAGCTCTCCGGAGATATGGCGACTGCGACGGCGCCCAGCGCTTCCTCGAGGTCAGCTTGCGGGCCATCCTCCCAAAAGACGATTGGCACGACGCCATCGTCAATACACACCTTGCCGTGCTGGCACAAGCTTGTCAGGAATAAGGCCGCCTCGAAGCCCCGCCGACCTCAGCGAAAAACAGCCACGAGCGCAGCAACAGTATCTGCTCGGCTCAACTTCGCCAGTCGTCCTTGCCTTATTCGTCGACGGTTTCTCGCCAATTCCTTGCTTCTTGCCAGGCAAGCCGGCAGGGCGAGGTCGCCGGAACACCCCTCTTCGGGCTTGGAGAAGCGCCGTTCCTTCCTAAAGTTGTGCAGGCATCCTGCCGATAGAATTAGATAAACAGGGAATGAGAAACCGGAACGCAATATTTCGTTTCTCCTATTGACAGACGCCCCTACTGGTGGTATAATAAGCGAACGTTCGGGAGGAAGCCGTGATTATTCTGGGCGTTGATCCCGGCCTTGTTGCCACCGGCTACGGGGTGATCCGGGCTGTTGGGCCGGGGCGCAAATTGATCGAGGCCGGCGTTGTGCGGACGGATTCCGCTGATTCGCTGGCTGGCCGGATTCTGAAAATCTACCGGGAAATCGGCCAGATCATCACGGAGTTCGAGCCGGAAGCCGTTGCCGTGGAGGAGCTTTTTACCCACTATAACCACCCGACAACGGCAACGCTGATGGGCCACGCACGCGGTGTCGTGTTCTTGGCGGCGGCCGAGATGGATGTGGATGTGGCGAGTTATGCGGCGACCCGGCTGAAGAAATCCTTGACCGGAAACGGTCGGGCCGGAAAAGAACAGGTGCAGCGGATGGTCTGCAAGCTGCTGTGCATCAGCGAGGAGATTCAGCCCGATCACGTGACAGACGCTCTGGCGGCGGCACTGTGCCACGCCGATGTGTTGGCCCGAGGCGAACTGCTGAAGCAGTGCCCGGGAGATGTGCGAAGTATCTGACCGGGAAGCTGGTTTTGATATCTCGAATAAAGGGAAATCTTGCCGCAGTCGACGAGTCGTCTGCTTACGTTGAGACGGCAGGGCTGGTTTACCAGGTGCTGGTGCCCGCAAACATCCGCCGAACGCTGGCCGGGCTGCTGAACAACGGCTCGGCGGAGATCGCCCTGTATACGGTTCATTATATCGAGGGCGGGATCGGATCGGGCAGCATGGAGCCACGGCTGGTGGGCTTCCTGACGCAGGAAGATCGCGAGTTCTTTCGCATTTTCACATCGGTCAAGGGCTTGGGCGTCAAGAAAGCGCTGCGGGCGCTCAGTGTTTCGCCGCCAGAGCTTGTGGGGGCTATCGAGGCGGGCAATCGCGCCGCCCTCCC
>JABMSA010000134.1 GCA_013202185.1 Planctomycetota bacterium | reverse complement strand
TTTTTTGGCCCGAGCTCCAGAGCAGAATGAGATAATTCTCAGAAAGAGAACGGGATCGAATGAAAAGGAAACGGAAAGAAAAGAGCGGTACATTCTCAAACCGGCCAAGTGGTACACTCCAGACCGGCGGTGACAGTTGAAGGCGAACAAATGCAACGTAAGCCATAACCTTGTCGCCGAAGTCCTGCGGGAGATGGGTTACAGTCTGCAAGCGAATCAGAAGACGATAGAAGGGGCTTCCCATCCGGACAGAAATGCACAGTTTGAGCACATCAACCAGACGGTGAAGCGTTTTCAGAAGAAGGGGCAGCCCGTCATCTCTGTGGACACTAAGAAAAAGGAATTGGTCGGCGATTTCAAGAATGCGGGACGTGAATGGCGCCGAAAGAATGACCCCACAAAAGTTCGTGTGCATGACTTTCCAATACCTGGCGTCGGAAAGGCGGCACCTTATGGGGTCTATGATGTAACTGAGAATGTCGGCTGGGTGAGCGTTGGTATCGATCATGATACTGCGGCTTTTGCCGTTCAAAGCATACGGCGGTGGTGGCAACTCATGGGCTGTGAGGCCTATCCCGACGCAAAGCAATTGTACATCAACGCCGACAGCGGCGGCAGTAACGGATCGCGCGTCCGGTTGTGGAAGTTAGAGGTCCAGAAATTGGCTACCGAGACCGGGCTGAAGATATCCATATCCCACTTCCCCCCCGGTACAAGCAAGTGGAACAAGATCGAGCATCGACTGTTCTCCTTCATCAGCCAGAACTGGCGAGGTAAACCACTGGTGAGCCACGAAGTGATCGTCAACCTTATTGCCGCCACGCGCACCAACGAAGGTCTCCGCGTCGACTGTGGGCTGGACACGAATGAATACCCCAAAGGTATCAAAGTGTCCGATGAAGAGATGCAGCAACTAAATCTCAAGAGGGAGCCATTTCACGGAGACTGGAACTATACTATTCTTCCCAGATAGTTGATACACTTATTTCGTGACGCGCCCTAACCTTTCAGATGGCGGGTACGAAGACGAAGACCGGTGGCCTGAAATCCAGGACAATACCATCGATTCAATAATCCGCTTTGAAGCGGCGCTGAAACCACAGATTGCGCAGCTGGAACAATGACTGCGTGTAACAACTGCATGCAGGTAAGCGCGGGGGGTAGGCGCGGTCTCACGGTTTCCGGTCGGCCGAGTCCTGCGCTTCGTCCACCGTTTCCGGTAGGCTCCCCGCGCTACCTGATGCTATCGTTATGTCGCTGATGTAAATTAACGATGTGGTTTGAAACACTTACAGGTTTTCGGGAAGACTCCCCTCAGCAGGTACGAGAACACATCACGGTTGACGGAACCAAAATGACCTCGCACGCCAACGGCAGGGCATTAGTTTGCGGCGAATTGGAAACGCCCTCATTGGCAGAATTGCGAGAGCGCACGAGATCGACTGCCTCCGATGCAGGAAAACTTTCAGTGCGGGAAGTCGTTGCCAATGTTCAGAGTTTGCACACAGACGAAGCCAATGCTGGAGCACTGTTTCAGGTTGCGTCCCAATTCAATCTCCTGGAGATGGTATCTCCAGATGTAACACCAGAGCATGGTGTTGATATTTATGAAAATGACAGAACCCAAGGTCCAGCATGCGCAATCGCAACTGGCGCGGGAACGATTTACCGCAACTACTTTGCATCCGTAAACGGCCAGACCGGACAATCGGCAACAAACCAAATCGATTGCCTTACTGATATCGGATCAGCATTGGGCAACGCAGACGAACACCTTTGGCGAATGAGAAATGGTTATGCTCTGGCAACAGAAAGTGGTCTGGTCGAAATTTCAAATCGACTCCGAGAATCAACCGTCAGGGATCGAGACAAACTGCGAGAATTATTGCGAATTGGCATTCAGTGGAATACTCAAGTAACGCTCAATGGCTCCCGCCACAGGGTCTCACAAGCCTATTGCTCCGCACTACCGGTTGCCTACTCCCGTTATTCCTCAGCTCTGTGGGCAGAGCTTGCCACGCTCATTTTGGAGGCCTCCTACGAAGCGACGTTTTGTGCCGCTATTTTGAATGCCAGAAGAAGTGGAAACAACACATTATTTCTTACCCTCCTTGGCGGGGGTGCATTTGGGAACGAAACTGATTGGATCATTCAAGGAATTAAACGCGCCGTGGAGCTTTACAAGGGATTTTCTCTTGATGTGGCGATCGTAAGTTATGGTTCGTCACAACCAGTTGTTCAGCAACTGGTCAATCAATTGAAGTCGGAATCGCTGACTGCGACATAACCAACTCACTCCACCGAACTCCCTTTCGAGCGACGGAAATTGAGATGAATTTGTTCTCGTATATTCTTTGTATTCCTTCACTGCGCACGGACTCGTCCAGGCGTCGGTGAGTTTTCACGTTCGGCGGCGGAGAGCAACTGATGGACATCGTTTGGGACGGCATCACGGGAGCTGAAGCGCTGAACGACTGGGCCGCAACTGCTCGCTCTGCACTTGCAGATGCCGCCAAGGCGTACAACTGGCCGCGTGTGTTCGAACTGATCTCTGAGCACAGGGAGTTTGTCAACTCGTGTCGTCCGGGTGGGAAATCGCTGTTCGCGCCATTGCATCAAGCCGCCCACGCCGGTGCGGCTGTTGAAGTCGTTCATCGCTTGATCGAACTGGGCGCGTGGCGGACGCTTCAAAATGCTCGCGGTGAGCGCCCCGTTGATGTGGCCGAACGGAAAGGGCATCAACACCTGCGCGAAGTTCTGGAGCCGGTGCTGAAGCACCGCGTTCCTCACGGCGTGCTTCTGAACATTCAATCCCACTTCCACGAGGTAATCCGGGGGCGGATTGACCGGAAACTACCCGACCACGGGCTGAGGCTGCCGGAGCTAGAACCGCTGCTGGAGCTGGATCGTCCGCAGATGTGGTTCCCCGTACCCGGCATGTATGGCGGATTCAGCTACCGCCTGGAGTCCCCCGGCGTCGAAGCCAAGCTGATCTCGGAGAGTTGGTGCCGGGTGGTCGGTGGGTCCGGCCAACGGCACGAGATCACCTCCGAGGGTAGCCGACTCGTTGAGGAAGGCTTCGTTTAGCAGGCGGAGGACAACCAATGTGGATCTTTACCAAACACGGGTTCTTCAGCGCGGTTTGCGCTCGGCAGGGAAGTGGCAAGCACGGGCAGCCCGTCGATCCGAACCGCATCATGGTCCGGGCGCGGGTCCGTGCCCATCTCGAAGCCCTGAAGAAACGGTTTCCCGATCTGCTCGGCCAGTGTGAGATTCAGGAGTTCGCCGGGACCGACTACGCCTTCCGCATCTTCGTTCCGAAGCCGCTGTGGTCGCAGGTGCTGGCGGCACTGGCCGAGGAAACCGACTACGATAACTTCAAGTCCGAAGTGGCCAGCTATCAAGGAAAGACGGGAGCGGCTTACGAGCGTTCGCTGCATGATGTATGGTCGGTGATGTACAAGCTGCAAAAGTGATCGAGGGCCAGCGCCGCCGAACAACCGGTTGCAGCGGACGGTCCGCTGCGCGGCCCGCCGCTGAACCGGGGCGTTCCACCCATGAATTGGAAGCGGCCACGAATGAGACCCCAGATTCTGGCTTCTTATTCGTGGCCGCCTCCAATTCATGGGGACAGCCAGTGCCTCGGCCCTTCGGCCCTTCGACCCTTCGACAGGCTCAGGGCAGGCAAGCTCAGGGTCTGCGACGGGGCAGGCCGGTATGAGGCGAAGCTCCGCTGGCTTCTATCCCCCTATTCCGTCAAGATCCGACGCAGGAGGAATTCCGCGCGCCATTCCTCGACGAGGCAGTCCAACTCCATCCACCGCGGGACCTGTTCTGAGAAAATCCTGGCGACCGTTCCGGCGTCCCACTGCGCGACCTGCTCCATCTGCGCCTTAAAGGCGTCCTGTCTGATGAAGAAGGGCGTTAGGACTTCGTCGTAGAAGGCCTGGTCGCCGCGGGCGCTCGTCCAGAATTCGGAGAGCTTGGTCTTGCCGGACCGGTACCGCCACCAGGCCTTACGGACGATCTGGCGCTGAATCTCGAGCAATTGCGCGGACGAGGGCGGTTGCCACTTGACCAGGCCCCAGCGCCCGGGCTCGTGCACGGCGCCGCCCCAGGTCAGGTTGACAGGGCCCCAGCGCATCGTGGAAAAGCGCCAGACGTTCTCATTGCCCTCAAAGAAGGGCAGTTTGTCGTAGATCGCCTCCCAGGCGATGAAGACGGAGGTCCCCCAGCCGGTTTTGAGAACGGCGGTCTCGGTCCGGAAACTGCCGACCTTGTCCTCCAGATAGCGGTAGAAGCGGTGCGGCGTGTTCCAGTGGTAGAGGTCGGTTTTGGCGTGGGCGAGGTTGATGATCCACTGATAGTAGACCTCGCCCTTCAGGCCCGGGGCGAAGAACATCTCGAGCGAACTGCCGCGGCGGCCGTCCTCCCGCATGATCTGCTCGATGTCGGGGTCGTCGG
>JABMSA010000133.1 GCA_013202185.1 Planctomycetota bacterium | reverse complement strand
GGCGGAGGCGGCGGCGGCGTAGGACAACCCGGCTACGGCACGGCCACACACGGGGGAGGTGCGGGCGGTGTTAACGGCACGGCCGGCACGCCGAACACCGGCGGCGGGGGCGGCGCGACTTACGGAGACGCCGCCGGAGGCACAGGCGGCTCCGGTATCGTGATCGTCCGGTACCCGCTGCAGATGGGTACTGTAGTTCTCATCAGGTAACGATTTCATCACGACAACTGGCCCACGCGGCAAAAGGGTTGCATGGGCAACGTGTGGGCCTTTGCCCGTGCTCTCGGCTCGCGCCGGCTCAGGGCTTCACACGGGAGAAAGGGGTCAGACTCGCGAGACTACCGCTGGAGCAGTTATCGCGGCTATACTTCGCAGCCATCCCCGTCTGAAAGCGGCCGAGCGAAGAGAGGTTACCCTTGAAGAATCAAAGAGGAGAGTAGAGTGAATATGGAATTTCGTCTCAAGCACATTGCCGTTCAGCGATCGATCATGATTTTGCTCGCTGCCGTCCCTTTGGCCTTGGCCGCGGCGGATGGCGCTGCGCTGACGCTTGTGGAAGCCGGCGTGGCAAGAGCCGCAATCGTTCTGCCCGCGGCACCGACGGAGCAGGAAACGCTGGCCGCCCGCGAGATGGCGGACTACTTCGCGAAGATATCCGGCGTGGAGGTTCCCGTCCTGGCGGCGAACGCGCCGCTCGACGGTCAAACGCCGATCCGCGTCGGTCTGTCGTTCGAGCCCGCCGCCGCCGCCCGGATCCGGGCGGGCGGAGAGGATCCCGCGTCTTTTCTGCTGCGGGTGACGCCGGAAGGCGCGCTGCTGGCCGGACTTTCCCCCGAGGGAACGATGTTCGCGGCCTGCGAACTGCTCGAGCAACTGGGCGTGCGCTGGTTCATGCCGGGGGACATCGGCACGGTGATTCCCGCAAGGGACATCCTCGCGCTGAACGTTCAAGAAACGATCCAACACCCCGGATTCGCGGGACGATATCTCGTCTATCTGGGCGGGCCATCGCAGGCGCACAACGAAAGCGGCACCACTTGGTTCCGTCATATGCGCATGGGCGGATTCAACGCCGGAAGCCACGGTATGGGGATTCGCGTCGACCCGGAGAAGGAACCCGAGCTTTTCATGACCGACGCGTACGGACGGCGAACGGACCAGCTCAAGATCAGCCACCCGGAAGTGCTCCGCCGCGTGATCGAAGCGAAGCAGAAGGTTCTGGATCGGGAGCCGGACCGGAGGTATGTCAATATCGGCCCGAACGACGGCGCCGGCTTCGGCAACGATCCCTGGGATGCGGATGATATGGACCCTCTGCACGGCAAGGTCTCCGTCACGGATCGCTACGTGAAGTTCTTCAACCTTGTTCTGGAGGAACTCCAAAAGACGCATCCTGATGTCGGGGTTGCCTTCTACGCCTATGCCCAGTACATGCGTCCGCCGGTGCGGGAGAAACCGAACCCGAAGATCCTGCCGGTGCTCGCCCCCATCGACGTGTGTCGGTTTCACGCGATCGACAACCCTATCTGTCCGGAACGCGCCTACATCAGGGACATTGTCGAGGGGTGGAAGGCCCTGGGGGTGCGCATGATGTACCGGGGGTATTTGTTCAACCTGGCCGACCAGGGCTTGCCGTTCAGCATGATCCGCCAGGTCCGTGCCGAATACCCCTACTACCACGAGGCGGGAATGATCGCCTGCCGCGTGGAGTGCAAGTCGGCCTGGGGCTATCACGCCCCGTCACTCTACCTGGCATCCAAGATCATGTGGGATCCGACGCTTGACGTTGAGGCCCTGCTGGACGACTACTTTACGCGCCTTTACGGACTGGCGGCACAACCCATGCGGCGGCATTTCGACCGGCTGGAACAGGCCTATGCCGAGGCCGACTACCATACGGGGAATGTGTTCGACATACCTCACATCCTGACACCGGAGGTGATGGAGGATCTGCGGGGTACGCTCGAAGCGGCGGAGCATGACGCCGACGGGAACCCGTTGCTCGCCGCACGCATCCGCATGGTGCGAGTCGGCTACGACTTCGGCGTCGCCAACCTGGCGATGATGGCCGCCGTCAACACGTTCGACTTCGCGGTGGCCAGGCGCCAATACGATTTTATGCAGAGCGAGATCATTCCAGCCGCCGTCGATCACGTGCCATGTATTCTGAATTACCAATATGCCTCGAGTTTCACGAAGCGCTTCTGGAGCGGGACCATCGAAAGCGGATACGAACGCATGACCGACGGAAACGAGATCGCCGTGAAGTTGCCGGACGAGTGGCGGTTCATGCTCGATCCGTTGGACGGCGGCGAGGCGCTCGGGTTCTTCAAGCCGGGCATGGGCACCCGCAATTGGACCCCGGTCAAAACCTGGAGTGAGTCATGGAGCAACCAGGGGCTGCGCTACTACAAGGGCGAGGCGTGGTACCGCACGCGGATCACGGTTCCCGCCGAATACAGCGGCCGAGCGTTGCGCCTGTGGCTGGGCGGCATCGACGAAAAGGCTAAAGCCTGGCTCGACGGCGCGGAGCTGCCCCTCTCGAGCGCGGGGGCGCCCCCTATGGGCCGGCCTTGGGAATTCGACGCCACGGCCGCCGTCACGCCGGGCTCGGCCCAGATATTGGTGGTCAAGGTGTCGAATCGTGACCTCAACGAACTCGGAACGGGCGGCATCACCGGCCCGGCCATGATCTGGGCGGGACCGAAGGAAACAGCGGAGTAGAAAACCAGACAGGACGGTGAGAAATGCCCGACCTGCGTGAAGGAGAACACCAATGAGATTACGGATCGTTTGTGCCCTGTTCTGTACGGGGGTCTGTCTTGCCGCCAGTGTTGTATTCGGGGAAACCGAACGTCCGGCCGCGCCATCGGTGACGCTGGCGGCTGACGGTGTCGCCCGTCTGCCCGTGGTCGTGGCGTCGAACGCCACCGAGCGAGTCCGCGCCGCCGCGGCGGATCTTGCCGAGATGCTGGGCCGCATCACGGGAGCGGAATTCACGCTCACGAACGGTCCGGCATCGGCGGGAATCGTCGTGGGGACCGTGGACGATTGGCCCGCCCTGGAATGGAAGAAGTTGTTGCTGGTCGATGACTTGAGCGACCGGGAAGCGTACATT
>JABMSA010000132.1 GCA_013202185.1 Planctomycetota bacterium | reverse complement strand
CGGGATAGACCACGGTCTTGGTGCCGTAACCTATGAGAAGCTGCTGGAACGACGATTGCTGAATCGCGGTGATCGCCGCGCCTCCGTCGCGCGCAATGCGTGCGCCGATGGACTGGATGCCGTAGCGCTGCCCGCCGAACACGCAGAGCATTACGACGCATGCGGCGCCCGCCGCAACAACGTGCTGCCACCTGAGCTTGCCGGTTTTCACCATGAGCAGTCCGCCCGAGACGATGAGCGCGGGAACGCCCAGCCTGCTTCCGGCGGTGAGTGTTGCGCCGGCAATCGCAACGGCGGCCGCCAGCCACATCAGCCGCAAGCGGCCCCGGCTGGTGAAGAATTCACACAAGACCAGGGGGAAGCAAAGTGCGAGGTAGGCTGTAAGAGCCAGGGGGGTGCCGAGCGTTGCCACCGACCGCACGCCCGACGATGCGTCGATGAGGCCTACGAGCGCCGCACAGGTTTCGGCCAGGCCCACGAGGGCTATCAGGCCGCCCGCGATCCCCAGCAACTGTGTCGCACGCCGGGCAAAGTGCTCGTCGGGCCGGGTGTTGACCAGCACAAACGCGAAGAAGAAGCCCGTGGTGCAGAGGTAGATCAGCCCTCGGAACGCGGTGACGGGGCTCACCGAGAACGGCACCGCCATCGCCGAGACAAATACGAACGCCGCCATCGGCCAGTCGACGGCGGAGTGGCTGATGAGCCACTTGTGTGATCTCCCGGCGTGCAGGATGAGGTATGCCCCAAGCGTCAGGATCGTCGGCAGCAGGAGGTTGAACCTCACGCCCAGCACCACCATCGAGAACGAATGCACCGTCTGCGAAGGCACGAACGAAACAAATATCACGAGCGCAAACAGCAGCGATCCGGCGGTTATCCAGCGCTGGAGCAGCTTTACAAACGTCAGCATCAGGACTCCGAGGTCCAGCCGCAGCGAGCGATTTCTGATGTAGATGTTCTCGTATCGCAGTTTGTTGCGCGGCGAGGTAAAGTAACCGCCCCGCAACTGTGCGATGCCTGTCATGCCGGGTCGAACAGCGAAGCGCTCCATGTAACCGTGAATGGTGCCGGCGAATTCCTCGAGGAAAACCGGCCGCACGGGCCGTGGGCCCACCAGGTTCATGTCGCCCTTGATGACGTTGAAGAGCTGCGGTATCTCGTCGAGCTTTGATCGCTTGAGAAACTTTCCGACCCTGTGGTGGAAGGGGTCGTCGGTCTGGAGAAGACGCGCCCCTATCCTTTTCTCGGCGTAGGTTTCGAGCGTTCTGAATTTGTATATGTAGAATTCCCTGCCGCCCTTGCCGACCCTGGGGCCACTGTAAAACACCGGCCCCTTGGACACTGCTTTGATGGCGGCGGCCAGCACGAGCATCACCGGCGAGAAGACCACCAGCCCGACGGCGGACACAGCAACCTGGAGTGCGCGGCTGATCGCCTGCCAGGCGGGGCCGGCAACCGTGCGCGATGCGCCCGACAGTTGAGGCAGCGCATATACGGCTTCAGGTTGGGTGAGCTGTTCCATCAGGTGGTCTCTGCGATTTGCTCGCGTTCTCTAACGGCCGGCCGGGCCGGTCGCCGAGGGGCCCTGCCATATTCCTCGTGCCAGAGCATGAACGTCAGCAGGCCCCAGATGTTTCTGCTGTAATCAACGCTCATCGAGTTGTGGGCCTGGATCATCCGCGTCACGTACGTTTCGTCAAAGATGCCCTGGTTGCGTATCGCTGTGGGTCTCAGGTATTCTCTTACTGCGGGCTGCAGCTCGCCTCGAAGCCATTGCGCCATCGGCACGCTGAAGCCTTGCTTCCTGCCGTGGAGGATTTCGCGCGGGAGGCGGCCCTCCATCGCTCGCTTGAGAATGTATTTCTTGGAGAAGAACTTCATCTTCATTCGCGAGGGCATCCGCATTACTACTTCGGCGAATTCGTGATCGAGAAAGGGCACGCGCGCCTCGAGGCTGTTGCCCATTGTCATCCTGTCTACCTTGGTGAGGATGTCGTCGGGCAGGTAGACCTTGGTGTCTGTATATTGCCACTGCCGCAGGTGATCCATGGCCGCGTACCGGTCGAAGTATCGGCGCATGGCGTCGAAAGACTCTTCGCGTGCGCTGCGGGCAAGCGGGCACAGCCGGGCCTTTTGCTCTTCGTCGAAGATCACTTTCCACATGAAGTGCGCCCGTGCGGGATCGTCGATGGCGCCGTTCACAAACTTCTTCGCCTTGAAGTCCCAACTGTCTTTCCTGTGTGAAACGGGCAGGAAGTTTACGAGGCGCGGCAGCAGGCCCTTGCTGATGAAACGCGGAAGCATTGTGTAGAGCCTGTTGAGCTTGCCGGCGGTGTATGTGTGATACCCGGCGAAAAGCTCGTCTCCTCCGTCTCCGCCGAGTGCTACGGTTACGTCTTCGCGTGCCATTTGCGCCACGTAGAAGGTTGGGATGACGGAAGAGTCGGCGAAGGGCTCGTCGAGCAGGTGGGCGAGCTTGGGCAGAATATCGAGCGGCCGCATCTCGACGGTCTTTTCGCGGTGAATGGTGTTGTAGCGCCGGGCTACCATCCTTGCGAGTTGTGTTTCGCTGAAGCTCGCGTCGCCGAAGTCCATCGAGAATGTTCTCATGGGCTCGTCGGTTACCTCTGCGCAGAGGGCTACGAT
>JABMSA010000131.1 GCA_013202185.1 Planctomycetota bacterium | reverse complement strand
TAGAGGTCGTAGCCTTCGGGGCCGGCCGGCACCTGGTCCATCTGGATGGCGCGGACGAGCGAAGGGTTCTTCTCGAGGTCCCTGATCGCCTGCAGGAACTGAGGCCCGGGATCGATGCCGGCGCGTTTCATCTGGACCCACAGGCTGCGCCGGGCCGCCGGGGCATGCGAGCTGCCCCCGTGGCTCTTGAGGAAGTCCTGAAGTGCGGCTACCGATTGCTTCGCGTCGAAGAACACGGACAGCTTTGCCCTGGCCAGCCGCGACTGTTCGGTCGGCGGGTTCACCGCGGAGAAGTGCGCAAGCTCCGCCTTTGCCAGGGGTGTGATCTTCTCTTGCCAAAACTTGTCCCAGCCCTTCGGACCGCTGTCGGCCGCCAGCGCAAGGAGGTCGACCAGCGCGGGGCTGTGCTCCGGCAGCAGCGCCGGCAGGCGTTCCGCATGCACGGCTGCCGCGTCCTTGAGCCCTGCCTTCAGCAGCAGCTTCGCAGCGTTCTGCATGTCTGCGACGGCGGCCTTGGGGTCTATCTCGTAGGAGAGGCGCGCCAGGCCGTCGGCCCCGACGGCGCTCTGGTCGAGCTTGTGTTTCCTGATCAGTTGGATTGCAGCCATCCTGGCGGCCTTGCCCTTGGGCGACATCATCTTTTCTTCGGTCTTCGGAGGCTGCGCGGGCGGTGCGGCTGCCGGCTGGCCTTCGGCGGGCTTTGGCGCAGGCGGCGGCTTGGGGATCATCAGCGGCTCGCGGATCGCAACGCCGACAAGCCTTTGTGCGAAGTCTTTCTTCCTGAAACCGGGATACGCCGACCACGTGTCGAGCGCAGCCGCCAACACGGCCTGCGCCTTGTCGAGGGTATCTGCGCCGACGAGTTTGTCGGCAACGGTCAGTGCGGCCTGCATCGACTCGTCCATTCGACCTTCGGCGTCGGCGGCCTTTATGAGGCGCTCGTAGTCCTGCGTTTCCTTTGTCCAGTCGGACCACTGCCTGGCTATGGAGGTCTTCCAGTCGATGTTGTTTCGAGCAAGCCACTGATCGAGTGTCTTTCGGCCTTCGTTCCGTTTGTCGCCGTCTTTGAATTTCTCGAGGTAGTATTTGAACACCGCGAAGTTGGCCGGCTGCTTGTCGAGGTGCGCACGCACGCGGTCGAGCCCCAGCCGATTGAGGGAATCGACTATGATGTTCCAGTTCTTCGATGTTGTGGCAAGGAGGATATATTGGTTTGCGGCTTCGTTCGGGTTCTTGCCGGGCCCTGCGAGCCAGTGAGCGTATCGCTGCCGGAGGCCCTCGTCGGAAGGTCTTACTGCCGCGGCCTGCTTGAAGAGTGCGTTGGCGTCTCCGGCCTCGGGGTTGCCGAGAGCCATAAGGGTCGCCTGCACCAGTCCGTTGCCCTTGTCGGCGAGAGGCAGCTTCTCGTATTCCTGGAATAGCAAGCACGCCTCGCGGGGGTTCTTGAGCTGTGACTCCGTGAGCGCGGCGGCGCGCCAGAGCGCGGCGGCGGCGCCTGCCACGCTGCCGTTCATCGCGGGATCGCCGATGTCGGCCGGAAACTTCTGAGCGTACTCCCTGAAAAGCGCAACGGCCTTCGCCATGTCTTTGGCCTGCTCGGCCATAAGGGCAAGATGATTGAGCACCGCGGGCGCGGCTTCGTGCTGCGGGTGGTTTGCCGCGAACAGTTCGTACACCTCGCGGGCACGCTTCGCGTTCAGCAGTATCTTTTCGGCGATCAGCGCTTCGTTGAGTGCGGCCTGCGGCGCGAGGGCGTGCTTCGGGAAGCGCCTGATGACCGCGTCGTACGCCAGAACGGCGCCGGGAAAGTCGCCCAGGGCCTCGAGCCCCTTGCCGCGGAAGTAGAAGGCGGGGGCGTTCTTCTCGTCTTGCGGCGCGGCCTGAATGATGCGCTCGAGCACCTCGCAGCCGACGGTAACATCGCCCGATTCCACCAACATGATGCCGTAGAGCAGGTTGGCTTCATCGATGCGCGCCCAGCGTGCGTTGGCGCGGATGAAATCGCGAAGGGCGCGCGCGGCGGGCTGGTGCTCGCCTGCGTCGGCGAGCTTCCGGATGAAGTCGAACTCCTCCTCCGGGGTCGCGGCGACCGGGAGCGGCGGCAGCTCGCCATTGGGCGCGGCCTCGCCGGCGAGGGCGGAGCCGGGGAGAAGGCACAGCGAAAAACAGGCGATGAAGAATGCAGAAACGGCGCGAGCCCGCGCCGCCCGTCTGCTCTGGATTGCGCATCCTGTCCTTCGCGAGCCGCCTCCCGCGCCTTCCATTCCGTGTGTCCTGCAAGTTCTGTTCTGCATTTGCATTCCCCGTTTGTTTTCCATTTCCTCTATGTTCAGTTCAGTGCATGCTGGGCTTGTTGGCCCGGGCGCGGATGCGGCCGAGAGCCGCAGCGTTGCTCGCGGGCTATTTCTGCTTCAGTTTCTTGGCTAGAAGTTGAACCACCTTCCCGGCGGATTTAGCCACTGCCGTACCGGGGTACTTCTCGATGGTCTCGTGCATGAGTGTGTACGAGAGCTGGATGTCGCCGGCTCGATACGCGCAGATGCCTCGCATGTAGGTCACCTTGTCGAGCTTGTCGAAATCCGGGAAATCGAGTGCGATGCGCTCGAGGTAGTCTCGGGCGCGCGCGTAGTCTCTGTTTTCCACGTAATATTCGGAGAGCTTCAGGAGGCTCTGTGCCGCGTAGTTGCTGTCGGGGTACCTGTTGGCGCAGGTTTCGAATGCGGCAACGTCGAAGTTCCCGCGTTTCGCCTGCAGGTCGGCGGCGCGGTATTGCGCTTCCGAAGCGAGGTCGGAGTCGGGGTAGTGGCTCACGAGGCGGCTGTAGTGGCCCAGGGCCTGGTGATAGTTTTCGTTCTTTTCGGCGGCTTTGCCCATTATCAGGAGGGCGTCGTCCGCGAGGGGGCTGTTGGGGAAGGCCGCGATCAATCGTGAGCATGCTTCGGCGGCGGCCTCCTCGTCGCCGCTCGCGAAGTAGAGGTCCCACATCTGGTAAGTCGCCTCTTCGCCCAGGTTCGAGCCGCGCTCGGCGTCTACGATCTTCTTTACCACCTTGAGCGCCTCGTCGAAGGCGCGGCCGGCCTCGAGCTTGAGGCCCAGCGCCTGGTAGACGCGGGCGAGCTTGCCCAGGGCCACGCCCTTCTCAAGCTCGGAGCGCCGGTCGAGCTGGCTTTCCTGCATCTCGATCACGTCGCTGGTCCCGGTTGTGCCGGGAACGATCTCGATCGTTGTGGCGACCGCCCACCCGCCGTTGTGGCTGGCCGTGCGCTTGTCGGAGTATGCCACACGCACGATGCGGCTGGGCGACAGCTCGAGCTTGGCGGCGATCTCGTCGCCGTTGGGGATGGTCGGAACTTCGCCGGCAAAAATGCCGGTGTGCGGGCCCGTCTCCTTCAGGGTCATTTGAATGAAGAGCGCGTTCTCGGGCACAAGCTCAGGCATTTTCTCTTCTTCGTCGACGTTCTCGGAGAACACGTCGACCGAGCCCTCTTCCTCTTCTTCCTTGTCATCTTTCTTCTCGTCGTCGGCCGCGTCTTCGAGCTTGGTTTCGGTCTTGGTGATCTTGGCGACGCTTGCCACCACTACCTCTGCGGTATCGATCCCGGCGGTCATGTCCATGTCGGGGTCGACAACCTTTATTCGAACCTTGTCGCCGAGGATGACGGCAGAGACGAGGCTTATGAGGTCCTGGCCCACGCACACGATGGTCGCGTCGGATGCTATGCCCAGATTGTCGCTGCGCTGCAGGCCGTCCTCTGTGTTGCCGTGCTCATCGACGTATTCGACCGAGATGGTATCGGCGCCGTTGAGATCGAGCGTTTTGTATTCCAGCAGCAACTGCTGGTGCCAGTAGTCCAGCAGCGCCCGCCTGAACCTGCAGCTCCCGGCGACCGTGGGTTTTTCCCTGACCGCCTTGCGGGTGTCTCTGATCTGCTCTTGGGTGAAGACGTCGCTGAGGCCGGCACCCTTTTTCGTGGCACCGGTACCCGTGGCGATGTCTTCTGCACTGGCCTGTTCCTTCGGTTCCTGATCTTCCTGCTTTTTCTGTACAACTTCTTCCTTGACGCCCCATTCGTCGAGGATTCTCTCGATCTTGGCGAAAGCTCCGTCGAGCCCGGCATAGCTTTGCTTCCTCAGCCGGTCAGCGCCGGTGCGCAGTGCCGCGATGCGTTCGTTGAGCCGGGCCTTTTCGGCTTCGTACGCTGCAACCTTCTTCTCGTGCGCCTTTATGGCCTCCCGGGCGGCTTCGTCGGTGCCTTCGGGCGCCGGGCCGGGATCCTCGAGGTTGGCCAGCTCGTCGTCAAGCTCGGTTGCTTCCTCTTCCATTGCCTCTGCGGCCTTGAGCCAGTCTTCGAGTATCTTCTTTATCTTTGGCGACAAAGCCTCGTCGAGCGACCTGGTGAGCCGCGGGGCGCCGAGGCGCGTCTTGATCGTGCCGAGAAAAAACGGCGAACTCAGGCCCAGCGACTTCAACTCGAGGCGCTCGACGTCGCCGGCCGTCGTCTTCAGGAGCACGGGAACCACGCCGTGGCGGGTGGCGAGGCCGACGTCGGGGTCCATTACGCGGACGTATAGCTCCTCCCCGGGAGAGACCGTCCGCCGGGCCTCCTTGCCGAGGCTGGCCGTGCCCACCATGCGAAACGCCTCGATGGCCTGCCCGTAGCGCTTCATCTTCATGTTGCCCCGGCCGATGAAGTCGAAAGCTCGATCAACGAACTTGCTTCCGGAATGTCTCTGGACAAATCGCCTGAAATGGGCAAACGCGCGGTTCATTGCCGCCTGGTCGAAGTAGCACACGCCGATCATGTAGTCGCCCCGGGCATAGTCTTCAGCGGCTTCCTCGGGCCACCACAGCTCGGAAGGCACCTTCAGTGACCGCTGGTAATAGCTGACGGCCCGATCATATTTCCTCTGCCGGTAGTAGACGTCGCCCACGCGCAGAACCGACCGCATGCGGAAGGACGTATCTTCGTACTCTCTGGAGACGGCAAGGAATTCTTCGATGGCCTTGTCGTACTCGCCTACGAGGAAGGCTGTTTCCGCGTTCTTGTAAGCGGCCGCGCCGGTATCTTCCCGTTCTTTCATCTGCCGCCTGAGAATCGTTATCTCGCGGCGGCCCAGCTTCTTCTTTTCTGCTTCGGTCGTCGGGAGCTTGATCTTGTTGTCCTCGGGCGGCTCCCCGGCATGCGCCGGGCCCGCGACCGCCGCCGCCAGAATCGATACGAACATCATGCTTCGAAGGAGTCTCATTTATTCCTCTACTTTCATCATTGTGGGAATGCCGCCTGCACGCATCACTTCGTTGACGGCCCTCGCCACGCGTTCCCACCTCACCGTTTCCGTTGCGTCCACTATAACGGCCCGATCCTCGGGCGTCACCTTGTCGGCGAGCTTTGCCGCCAGATTCGGCGCGAGGTCCTCGAGCTTCATTCGTTCTTCATCGAGGTAGACGCTCTCCACCTCGACGACGACCGTGATCATCTCGTCGGATTCCTTCTTCTCGTGAGTTATTGACGGCAGCTCGGCCTGGATGGCCCTCTGGATGAGGAACTGCGTGGTCACGATGAAGAAGATGAGCAGCAGCATCGCGAGATCGCTCATCGACGCAAGCGGAATCTCCGGGCCGCGTCTGGCTCGTTTTGGCACCTTCATCGTCGCGGGTCCTCGATAGGCGCTCGAAGCGCCGGCAACAGCGTTATTGCAGCAGGTCTCGAAAGCGGCGTCCCTGCCACGCGCAGAAGGCAAACCGGCGCAGAAGTCAGTGCGCAAACTGCCTGCCCTGTAACCTAAATTCTACGGAACAGCGTCCATATGTCAATAGGCAACGGGCTTTTTTACAATAAGTTACGTACGCCAAAACGCGTCCCGAAAAGCCGGCAGCCGGCCTCAGTTCTCCATCTTCGCCGACCTGACCCTGCCCCCGAAAACTGACCGGGATCTAGAGTTAGGAATCTGGCAGAGCAATGGACGAAAGAAGCAAGTTCACGTCCCTTCTCGCCTTCAAAGCGGCCGGACTCTTCGCTCCGCGAACCGCTCGGCATTGAGGACCGGTGGAAGAGCCTGCGTCGGAGGTCATCTGGCCGCCGTCGAAATCGGCTTGGACGTTTCGCCTGCCAAGCGGCCAGTAAAACCACTTGACATTCCTCATGCCTGTGTTAGAATGTCATAGACACGAGCATGGCCTACGGTAGCGGACATCGGACCCGTGCAAGATCCGCCCGGGCGCAAAGACGTAGGTATGACCATGGTTCACACCCACGTCTTGAACATACGAGGCAAGAAAGACCAAGTGCTTCGCGGTTAATACAAGACACTCAGTCAATGATAGAATGACCCAAACCTGAAAGGAGTAAGACAATGAGCAGGGAAAAGAAGCTCACCACAGCAGCGGGGATCCCAGTTCCCGACAACCAGACAGCCCTGACAGCGGGGGAACGCGGTCCGACCTTGCTGCAGGACCACTACCTGCTGGAGAAGCTGGCCCATTTCAACCGGGAGCGCATTCCCGAGCGCGTCGTCCACGCCAAGGCGGCAGGTGCGCACGGGACCTTCACCGTGACCCAGGACATCACGAAGTATACGAAAGCCAAGCTGTTCTCCGAAATCGGCAAGCAGACCGAAGTGTTCGGACGGTTCTCGACCGTGGCCGGGGAGAAGGGCTCAGCCGATACGGTTCGGGATGTCCGAGGCTTCGCGCTGAAGTTCTACACCGAAG
>JABMSA010000130.1 GCA_013202185.1 Planctomycetota bacterium | reverse complement strand
GTGGTAGGCTTCGCGATAGACCACAAAGCCCGGTATGGGCGCCCTGATGGCGGTCTTGGTCAGCAGAGCGGTTGCGGTTTGGAGGCGATCCCGGGCGGACCTGACGGTGGCCTGCATCCTTGCATGGGCTGCGGCGATCTTGGCCCTGCGATGCTTGAGTGCAAGCTCGAGCTGGCCGGCCTCGTTCTGTGCCTTGGCAAGCTCGGCCCGGGCCTTTTCCTTCTCCGCCGGATACATATAGTCGCGGCGCTTCTCGAAACGCAGCTTGGCCAGCTCGAAGGCGGCCTCTGCCTCTTCGGCCGCGTTGCGGGCTTTGGCAAGCTCCTCTTTGGTGATGAATCCTTCCTCTTCCTCGTAGATTTCCTGAAGGCTGGCCGCGTGGCCGCCGGCACGTTCCATCTTCGTTTTTGCCTGGATCGAGTTGTTGCGGGCCTCCTCCAGCAGTACCGGCCCTTCGCCTTTCAGGACGTTCTCGAGTTGCAACTCGGCGAGGCGACTCGCATGCTTGGCGGCGAGGCGTTCCTGCCCGGCTCGAATGTCTTCGAGCTGCACCTCCTGCTGTGCCTCTTCGAGCAGCGCCTTGGCCTCGTTCGCCTGATACTGGAGCTTCCGGATGTCCTCCTGAAACGGCGTAGGATCGAAGCTGACGAGCACGTCGCCTTTTTCGACCTGCGTGCCCTCGGAGACAAGGTACACTATCTTTGCATTGTTGCTCGGAATCTCCGAGCAGAGCGTAACCGATCGCAGGGCCTCGAGCACGCCCGACTCGATGATGGCAACGTCGAACGACGCCCTCTTGACCGTGGCCAGAAATGCCGGCTCGCGGGACGAGTCGGGGGCGGAAGTGCCGATCTGAACGGCGAGGAACGACGCCGCTCCTATGAGGATGATCGCAGCCACGATTTTCTTCAGCATGGCGCTCTCCCGGCCTGGATCGAACGTGCTTTACCTCAACAGGCGCGCGGGCCTTTGGATGAGTGTGCCGATGGCCTTTTTCACTTCGACCTGCGAGACGATGTAGTCGGTCACGGCCGAAATATGATTGGTCTGGGCCCTGATGATCTCTTCCTCGGCATCGATGAGCTCGAAGTTGTCGGCCAGGCCCCTGTCAAACTTCATCTGTGCAAGCTTCTGCTTTTGGCGCGCGTGGTCGACGTCGCTCTTTTGAATGACTATCCTCTTGCGGTTCTTGTCCAGCCTGCGCAGGGCGTCTTTCACTTCGCGCACCACTATGTCTTTGAAGAGCTGGTAGTTTCTCCTTGTGGCTTCGACGTCGAGCCGGGCTTGCTGGTGACGCATGCGCTCGGCGGTCCGACGGATATCTGTCGACGTGGAAAGACCGAACGTCCACATTGAGTCGCTGAGGTCGGAGCTGTCGGAAAAACCCGAGCCGGTCCCGGACTGCTGGTATCCGAAGACGAGATCGAGCTGCGGGAGCGTGTTGTTCTTTGCGATTTTGAGGTTGCGCTGCTGCTGCTGGATTTCGTTGCGTGCCCTTGCGAGATCGAGGCGGTTGGTCATGGCCATCAGCGTGGCCGTTGCGGGGTCTATCTCGAACTCGTTGTATGAGAGGTCGGCGTCTATTTCGACGTCGTCTTCGGGGCCGAAGCCCAGGAGTATGCGGAAGCGGTCGACGGCATCGACGTGTGCCTGCTGTGCCGCGATGAGGTTGTCTTCCGCCTGGCGAAGCTGAATCTCGGCGCGCAGCACGTCGATGCGCGATGCCAGGCCCACCCGCTCGCGAGCCTGCGCGGCCCTCAGGTGGCGGCGGGTGCGCTCGGCGGACCTTTCGTTGAGCTGCAGCACTTCGCGCTGTCGGATTATTTCGTAGAAGCCCCTGACAACCGACAGTACCAGGCTCTCCTGAAACTCGATGAAGGATCGCTCGGAAGACAGCAGAGAAAACTCCGCATCGAGGACGCCGTCTTCGTTGACGGTGCGCCCCAGCCCACGCAGCAGCGGCTGAGTGAGTTCGAATCCGACCGTGGTGGTGTGCGTGGCGCCGGTCTTGGTCGTATCGCCCGACACCCCCACCTGCGTGCCGATGGCGGTTCTCTTCGCAAAGTTGATTCCGGCGCCGCGGCTTGCGTCGCTTGTGCCGCTTCCGCCGCTGACAGATGCATCGGCCCTCGGGATCACTTTCACTTCGAACGCCGCCGCCGCTGTGCGAACGTTGAACTTCGCCCGGAGGACCTGATCTTTCGAGTCCATCAGGGAGAGGTTGTTGGCCAGCGCCCACTCGATCGCCTGGTCCAGGCCGAAGCGATACGCCCTCAAGTGGACCTGCCTGGCAGAAGCCCCTGCCGGCGGCGGCGCGGCAAGCGTGCGTGCGGCCCCGCCTTCGATCCGCTCAGGCTGTGCGGGCGGCTCTGGCGGATCCTTCGACCGGGTGCCCACGCACCCCACACACGCAAGGAGGACCACGAAAAGCAGAAAACGAGCTTTCGGGTGTCCGGGCATAGGTGCGTCTCTTCAGAAAGGGGGCAGAGCCACCTCTCCGTGGTCTGCCCCTTGGGTTGTGGCGGCCTTGCCACCCAGCAGAAAACCAGTGCCAGACTTATGGCGTGCGGTTAAGAACCATCCTCGCCGGATTATCCTCACATATCTTGATTGTTACATTTGGCACTATGAAAGAGGAATCCGCTTTGTGTATGTTAAAGACTACTATTGCCCATGTGTTGATCCCTCCGTCGGTGCACTCGAGCCTGATGTCATTGTCGTCAACTTGAAGCTGTGCCGGATAGCCTAGCAAGGTGGTGTTGAGTGCATGGGTCGTCAGAAGATTGTTGTTAACGTATATGGCAATGGTGTCTGCGGCCTCGCCATCGGGCGGGCCCGGGTTTGCAAGGTAAAACAAGACCCATTGCTGATCCGTGGTCTCCGACGTCAACGTGCTTGTGCTGCATCCCGCCTCGCCTCCTCCGCCTGCGGCAGCTATCCCGGCCCCGGCCCCTGCGGCAATGATTCCGCCGCCGACGAGCATATTGGTCGACGTAAACAGGCCGCCACCGGCTGTTTCCGCAACTCCAACGCCTGCCGTTGTCGAGGCCAACGCGTCTGGCGACACCTGCAGGAAGCCCGCGTCCAACCCAGCGACGACGTCTTGAATACCGGCGCCGGCCCACGTGGGCAGTGCCGCGCAGGGGATGCTCAATACGGCCGTGGGTGTGCCGGACATAAAGACTCCCGCCCCTCCGGCGCCTGTGAGCCCGCCGGCGTCGAGGAGTGCCTGTGTGACCATGTTCGAAAACGCTATCAGGGCGCCGGGAGATGCAGCCCCGGCGCTGCTGAAGGGCATGCCGTAAATGGCAAGGGCGGCAGCCAGAATGCAAACCAGCGCCTTTCGGATCGCCGGCCTGCGAGCGGTTCGGAAAACGACAACGAGCCCGAGCAGTGCCGCCGCCGCCAGGATCATCGGTACTGGGGAGGGGCCTCCGCCGCCGAGTATTCCGCCGCCGGCACCCTTGATGCCCGCCCCGGGCGGCGCCGCCGCATTTTTCCTGTGCGTCATCTGCAGGCGAAAGTCGGCCATCTCGGCCTGGGTGCCGTCTTTCAGCTCGCCTGAGGCGGACCCCAGAACAATGATGCTCGCAAAGCGCCCCTCATCGTAGACATAGCCGGCTGTGCCATTCCAGGCCATTTCTATGCTTTTCACGGGCCCGCCGGCCTTGAATTTGTGCAGCAGGCTGCAAGCGCTCGATACAATCAGGCAATGATCGCCGTCGACATCTCCCGGACCCTCGAGTTTGTAGACCACGTCGCAGCGCACCTTCTCGCCCAGGAAGTTGAGCGTTGCGGGTACAGTCCACGTCTTGCCGGGCCTCATTTCCTTGTCGGCCCCCAACGTTGCGCAGAGCGCGGCGATCGTGTCGGTCAGGGATCTTTCAATATCGCCGCCTTCCATTTTCACCATCATGCCATTCTTGTCCGTGGTGATTTTCACGGCCTGGTCATCAACTAGCAGGGTTTCCTCCACGTCACCGGAGACGAACTTCACGGTTCCGTCCTTCCGAAAGATTTCAATGACCGCACCGGTGACGCGATTCTCACCCACGGGCGCCAGAGGATCATGCATGACATCGGCCACCTTGATCTCCAGCGTGCTGGTTGCGTGGGTCACGAACGAAAACCCGGCCTTGTCCCTGGCATTTGCATGCACCTGAAAGTCGTAAACAGCCGACTGGCCCTTTTGCGGCTCATACGTCAAGTTGATTTTTTTTGGTTGTGCGTGTGCTGCCTGGCCGAGCGCAAACAATACCATGCCTAAAACCGTAGTGCAAAGGACAAAGACACGTTTCGAGCTGACTTTCATACAAACTCTCCTTCAGCCTTGTTTACATCCAAGCCGACATTGATGAACACTGTTGCTCCCGGGCCTGGTTTCCGGCAGAGATTCGCGAGCGGGGATCTCGATAGTACGTCCGAGACCCTCTTGCTCTCTTGCATTAATTCCAGACAACAGCGCCGCTGCCGCCAATATGCGACGCCGACGCGGGACCTCCATTTCCACAGACTAATTATATCGAATTCGACCGACGTTACAAGTGTCAGTTTCAACAATTGCCATTCATGGCATGGCCGGGGGGGGGTACAGCGATGCGCTCTGTTACTGGATTGAGAGGCGGGCGTGTGTCGTGCCCCTTGAAAACAACCAGGGCCTCGCACGTTGGTGCGGGGCCCTCTTGGTTGCCGTTTGGTGTGTAGGAGCTTACCAGCGGGATCGGCCTCCGCCGCCACCAGTTCCGCCGCCGCCACCGCCACCGCCGTAGCCGCCGCCACCGCCGCCACGCCTTCCACCGCCACCGCCGCCGCCGCCGCTGCCGCCGCGCGATCCGCGATCAGGCTTCGGGCGGGCTTCATTGACGTTGATGGTGCGGCCGTCAACGTCCTTGTTGTTGAGGCCCTCGATGGCTGCCTTGGCTTCTTCCTGGTCGGGCATCTCGACGAAGCCGAAGCCTCGCGAGCGGCCGGTGTCTCGGTCTACCACGGCCTGGGCCGAGGTGACTTCGCCAAATTCGGAAAACAGGGCTTGCAGCTCTGCATCTCCGGTGCCGTACGACAGATTTCCAACATAAATTTTCATACACTATGCTCCGCGCAGTTCCGGTCATCTTCCGTAATTTTGTTGGCATAGCCTCTGGGACTGCGCATATTCATCAAAAGGCTCGGTCAACTGTTCCTGCCGCCTCCGCGGCACTATGCCCGGCCGGTCGACAGAGGGTCCTTTGAAGTGAATGTGCTGCGAGGAGAATCCACAGGGGGCGACGATTCGAACTTCTGCGGGCTCATCAGGCGCACGCCCAACACTTCAACCATAACATTATCGCTGAATCTGCGAGAAAGCGCAACATAATTTCAAAAAAAAGAACATGTCGTACCTGATTCAATTTGGTTGTGCCACCCGACGGGGTCGCAGTCTGATGCTCCGTGCGCTCAGATATGCTGCGGCGCAGGTTGGCGGAGAGGCTTTGCCAGTGCTCGGTGAAGCCGCCCATGCGGGAAAGACACAAGCCAATTCGCGTCACGTGCGCTCCTTACCCGGCGATCCTTACGGTGCCTGACACCGTAAGGAATAGGCTTCCCGGGTCGCGGAGGCGGCGCTGAGTTCGAGGAATGCTCAGGGCCCGCTGCGCCGAATCGTAAGTGCCTCGACTCCTCCCCCGAGGTTCACGCGCCGGATGCAGTTGCGTTCGTTGGGAACGATTCCGAACCGCCTCCGCATTCTGCTCGTGAATTCGGAGGTACCCACAAACAAGGTTCCGGCCAGCGAATACGGCGGCCGGCCGGCTTCTTCTTCGAGGAGCTTCAAATAGGCCTGATGCCGTTGTCTCTTGTTCTTTCCGAGCTTCAGATAGATACCGTGTAGCCTCAGGAGCCTTTCATCTTCCGCCGCGACAAATCCATAGCCGGACCACTGATACTCGTCGGGTGTCGCCACCATACCGGCACGCACGGGATTCAGGTCTATGTAGGCCATGCATCGGTGGAAGTACGAGGATGGCTGCACAATTGTGCTGACGAAACGCGCTTCCCAGAGATGGCCCTTTCTGCCGCGTATGACGTTGAACCTATTTGCAAACACATTGGCAAGCCGCTGCATGAATCGGGAGAGCACGTCCGCCGCTTTCACTGTAAGAAGCAGATGCACGTGATTGGTCATCAGGCAGTAGTTGTAAAGAGAGAGATCATATTTCTCGCACGTCTCTCGCAGCACGTCAAGGAAGAATCCCAGTGATTGCTCTTCAAAAAGGAACTCCTTGTTGTTGCAGCGCATCGTTACGTGATGCAGTGCTCCCGGGTATGTCAGTCTCCGCGTACGTCCCATTTCGTTGCCTCCTGTTCTTCAGTTAATCCCATCGCTACTTACCCCATGGCAAACGTCACTGCGAATCCTTACGGTGCCTGACACCGTAAGGAATTGAATGTGCGGGCGGCGCGGATTGTCGCGAAGCGAACGTCATCCCGATCTGAGCGTCGAAGGTCGCACGCCAAAGTCCGGCCATCAGATCTGCGTTCGCTCGCGTACATCTGGACCCTTTTTTTATCGAACAGTATCCAGTGGGCCGCGTCTATTTCATGAAGGACGGATTGCGTCTGCGGTCGGCGCTCTATTTGTGAGGCAAATATGCGTACCGACGTTCATCGGTCGCGGAATTCAGGGGGATATCCGTGATGAAACGGACAGGCAAAATCACTTCTCTGTTGGCGCTGTCGCTCATACTCGCTCTTCCACCTCAACGTGCTCACGCAGAAATCTTGCTGATGCGGCCTGAATCTCCTTGGACAGCAACTGAGGCCGGATATAATGATGATACGCACCGGATCAAGGAGAATGATTGTGCCGGCCAAACAGGACACTGAGACTCTCTGACAAGAAAGGATCAAGAACGTGCAGCGTGCTGAGCACATACAGGAACCAAAGGTCTTTGTCCGCCGCACGCGTACCCCGACTGCGGTGGCAAGTGCTGTGTGCTCAGGTACCCGGAGCTGTACCTGTACAGCCCAAGACAACGTTTTGGGATTCGCCCGGAGCAGAGCAATGACTGAACAACCGGACAAGTTGTCACTGGCGAACAGAATCGGCATATCCTCTCGCGTGGCACCAGCCGACTAAGAGGAATTGGCGGCGCTGGCCCTGCGCGAGGAGTTCCCGGTGTTCGAGATCGCCACTGCCGAGCACCGCCCTATTGGCACCCACCAGATGGCGAAAAGCATCCGACAGTGAAAGCGCTGAAAGCCGTCGGGTTTGGCGGGCCGGTCGTCCTTGAAATCTGCTACGGCAGGACCAACGACGACATCGTGGGCCACTGCAAGAGCGCCAGGGAGTACCTGGTCCGAATGGATCGGGAAGTCACTATCCATCACGCAACAGGATGAGACAATTATGAAAGAGTTGAATGTTGGCATGATCGGCTTTTATGTTGACGACAAGAACGGCGGCGAGGCGGGGTTCACCGTTGCTCAATGGCCGGGCTTCCTCCTTGACGGAATGTTGCCATCCCTGCGCGTCAACGGCGAGGCGCTGACTCCCGTGAGCTGCCGCGCGGCTCGGCAAGGACTAAGTGCGGCGCTGCGTTTGGAGTACGCCTTCCCCGGTGGCCTCGGGCTCTGCATGCACCTTGACCCCTGGCACGATTCGGGAATGCGCCTGCGTGCGGAGGTGCGCTGGGAGGGCGCAGAGGAGGCCGTCTTGAACGATGTCTGCCTGCTCGGAACCGGCGCCGGAGAAACCATGGCTGCATTCGGATCGGCCCCGGAGTCTGTCCGGATGCTGGAGCAGCAGGGCACGTACCACGCCGGAATCCGACGGCTGGCCGAGCCGCCTGCGGACCTTCCGAACACGGGCCGGGGCGAACCGAATGAAGCGCCCGTAAACACCGGCGGGGCATCGGATATCGTGTGGGTGGCCTATGATCAGGCGGCTCGAAGGGGATTGCTGGTCGGGTTCCTGAGCTCCGAACGCTGGTGCGGACGCATCGAGATGGAATCGAATCCGGCTGGTCAGGTTCTTGATTGGCGCGTCGGATTTGACGGGGCCGACCTGCTCATCCAGCCGGGGGCGGCTATCCCGTTGGAGGAGGTCCTCTTTCTGGCCGGCGACGATCCCTGGAAGCTGCTGGAAGACTACGCGGATGCCGTGCGGGCCATTCACAATCCGGCGTTCCCGGCACGCCCGCCCGTGTCCTGGTGCAGTTGGTATCCATACCGGCTCGGGGTCACGGAGGATTGCGTGATCAGGAACGCGCACGTTGCCGCGGAGCGCCTGAAGCCGCTCGGGCTCCGCATCATGGAGATCGACCTGGGTTGGGAAAAAGACAATCTGCCCAACGCCTTCGAAGAGAACGAGCGGTTCCCGCACGGCCTGAAGTGGCTCTCCGAGCAGATGCAGCGGCTCGGCCTTGAACTGGGCGTATGGAAGGCGCCCTACACTATCAGCGAGTTCGACACGCTGGTGGCGGAGCATCCCGAATATCTTGTTCAGGATGAGAACGGTGCCCCCGCGCCGTATTGGGAATGGCTCTGGGAGCCTCACGGCAACGTGTACATCCTTGACCTGACGCATCCCGGGGCGCGGCAGTGGCTCAGGGAAAAATGGCCGGTCTGGCCGATCGCGGAGTTCGCTACCTCAAGACCGACTTCATTAATTGCGTATCGCATCCTCTCGCCAAAAATCGTCATGACAGACGCATCGTGGCCGGAGGCGCCACGGAGGCGGCCCGTCTTGGCGCCAAGATCATCCGGGAGTCGTTGCCGGACGCGCTGATCCTCAACTGCGGCGGGCCGGAGATGCCGGGTACCGGCCATTGGCCGTTGCTGTACACCTGCAACGACACGGGCAACACGGGGTTCATCAGTCACCGTTCCCAGCAGACCAATCACCAGTCGGTTGCCTGTCACCTCTTCAAGAACGGCCGCTGGGGAATCATCCAACCGTCGTGCCTTTGCGTCGGTGCGCCCGGGACCGTGGAGGATGCGCGGCTGCGGGCAACGATTGCATTCCTCGCGGGGGGGCAGATTGACATTTCCGACACGCTCACGACGCTGCCGGAGGACCGCTGGGCGATTCTCACGGCCACGCTCCCGCCTCTGGGCGTCAGCGCCAAACCGGTGGACCTCTTTGAGC
>JABMSA010000129.1 GCA_013202185.1 Planctomycetota bacterium | reverse complement strand
GTGCCCGAAACGCCGCGCCTCTTCTCTGGCGTGGATCATCACTTTTCTGGCTCGTTCTGTGAACTTGTCATGCATCTGTTGAGTCTGCCATTACCCTTTCCGAGCCGACTCTTGCGAAGAGGCAGCCCGAGATCAGCGCTGACATTTACAATATATCGCCTACACTTTTCCTGATGAAAGTTGCTCTGGCGGCATCTCTTTCTTCAGGTCCGAGTTCCGTCCCTTCCATTTTTTGCAGGTGGGCGGGTAGTGCTCTGATGAAGAGCTGGTTGACCTGCCCGATTGCCATTTCGATGAGCCCGAGGTTGATTCCGAGTCGAAGATGCGACAGCAATGTTATCGTTTCGCTGGAAGATATTGTGCGGGCCGACTTGAGCATCCCCAAGGATCGGTATACTCGGTCTTCCAGCTTTGCTCGGTTTTGTGACAGGAGCATTTCTCGGGCCCGACGTTCGTATCGAACAATTTGAGGAACTGTGCTTACTATATTATCGAGAATTTCTTCCTCGGATTTACCAAGAGTTACCTGATTGGATATTTGGTACAGGCTTCCGGCGTACTGTGTGCCTTCTCCGTAGAGGCCGCGCACCACCAGATTCATCTTTCCTACGGCGGTTATTACCTTGTCGATCTGCCTCGTAAAGAGCAACGCCGGCAGGTGAAGCATCACCGACGCCCGCATCCCTGTGCCCACATTAGTGGGGCAGGCCGTGAGGTATCCCAGCTCGGCCGAGAAGGCGTAGTTGAGTTCGCGGTCGATTGCGTCGTCGACCTCGTCGATTATCTCCCATGTCTCGCCGAGCTGAAAGCCCGATTTGAGCACCTGTATGCGGAGGTGGTCTTCTTCATTGACCATTACGCTTACGGTTTCTTGTTCGTTGATGGCTACTCCGCGTGCGCCTTCGGATTCGGCGTGCTCTTTGCTGATGAGGTGCCGCTCGACGAGGAACTCGAGGTCCAGCGGGCTCAACGTAGAGAGATCAAAGTAAGAGAGGCCGCCGTTCACATCGAGCCTGATGATTCGATCGTGGAGCAGCTCGGATATCTCGGCCATCTGCTCGGTTGAGGCTCTGTTTGTGAAGGGGAAATCCGCCAGGTTGCGTGCCAGCCTTATCCGGCTGCTGATTATGATGTCAGACTCGGGCCCTTCGCCTCTGAGCCATTCGCCTGCGTGCTTGGCCAGTTCATTGATCTCCATCACGTTCTCCCTGCTTGAGGTCGTATATCTTGTCCCTCAGCTCGGCGGCCTTTTCGTATTCTTCGGCGTCTATGGCCTTATTCAATTCCCGGCGAAGTTGAATGAGCTTCCTGGCGTTGGCCAGGTCTTTGCCGGCGTTCATGGGCACCTTGCCCTTGTGCCTTGTGCTGCCGTGGATTCTCTCGAGAAACGGCAGCAGGCCTTTCTTGAATACGCTGTAGTCGCGGCTGCAACCCAGCCCGGCGCCTGTGCGGACCTCCGAGTAATCGATGCCGCAAACCGGGCAGCGAACGCCGCTGAGCTCGGGCACTTCCTTCTCGGCGTGCGCCTCGAACAAGCCCGTGAGGAAATCGTTGAGACTGCCGGTTGGCAGGGCTATGTTTTTCTCGCGGGCGCAGTCTTCGCAAAGGTGGATCTGCTTTTTCTCGCTTCCGATGATCTCGGTAACGTGAAAGGTTGCGGCCCTCTTGTTGCAGCACTCGCAAATCATCGTGCAGGTCCTCCTGTCGGTGGCCGGTGGCCGTCAGCTCGCCGCAATCGGCTTGTGGTTTTCGCAGGCCGCAAGGCGCTCTTCGCGCTCGGCCGTGATGTATTTCATGCAGAAGTCGTCTTTGCCCAGCAGCACTTGTGTTGCCAGCAGGGTGCTCATCATGTGTTTCTCGGTGGGGTCCATGATCACGCCGTCGAGCCCCTGGGCCATTAGCAGCGCCAGGTAGGTGCGGTTGAGAATGTTTCTGTTGGGCAGGCCAAAAGAGATATTGCTCAGCCCGCAGATCGTGTGCGTTCCTTCGTAGGTGGCCATCAATTCCCTGACGGTCGCCGCAACGTCGAGCGCGGCTTTTTGATCGGTGCTCACGGCGCTCACCGCGGGATCCCAGTATACGTTGGTCAGCTCGATCCCGGCGTCTTGCACCATTTCGGCTATTTTTGCGGCGGCTTGCATTCGATCGTCCTTGCTTGCCGGTATGCCGCCGGTCCCCATGGTTAGTGCCACGACTAGTGCATCATGTTCCCTGACCAGGGGCAAAATGCTCTGCGCCCGGTCCTCTTCGGCTGTTATAGAGTTAATAATCGGCTGCCCCCGGTGAAGTTTCAGGGCTTCTGCCTGGGCTTCGGCGCTGGGGCTGTCGATGCACAAGGGGGCATCCACGGCGGCCTGAACGGTCTGGACCAGCCACTTCAGGTCGTCGACTTCGGTCGAGATGCTCGTGCCGGCGTTGACGTCTATGTGGGTGGCACCCGCCCCGAGCTGTTTTACGGCTTCTTTCCGGATGAATGCGGCGTCTCGTGCTTTGATGGCCTTTCGGATTCTTTTCCTGCTGCTGTTGATCCGTTCGCCGACTATCAGCATGGTACGGTCCTTAACTCGTTTTTTCCCATTGTAACAGTTGCTGAACTTGGCCGAGGGTTGTCTTGCCGGAAGTGATTTCCTGCCTGATGCGGTTTTCGGTTTCCAGGCAGTCCATTCCGCGGTTTGCCATTTCGACTGCTTTTGCGAGGGGCAGCACGAGTACACCGTCGCTGTCGGCGACGATCCAATCGCCCTGTATTATTGAAACGCCCGAGATGCGCAAAGGCGCGCCGATTTCTCCGAGGCCCTTGGGTTCTCCGGCGCGGGAGCACACACCCCTGCAAAAAACCGGGAAGTCCAGCGCCCTTATGTCGTCACTGTCGCGTACAGTTCCGTTTATTATCACTCCGGCAATACCCTTTTGCCTGGCGCTGAGCGTGGCCAGCTCGCCCCATACGGAGGGTCCGACCCCGCCGGCGTCGACGACGATAATGTCGCCCGGCTTGGCCTCATCGATGGCCAGCACCGGTTTCGACCAGTCTCCGGGGGCCGTTCGCACCGTCACGGCCGGCCCGGCGATCTTGTGGCCGGGCACCAGCGGCACGATCCCCTCGAGCACCGGCAGCCGATGGTTGCCGTCGGAGATGTTGGCGGTGGACGCCGCCAGGAGTGCATCGCGGATTCTGCCCTGCCCCACACGCTTGTAGAGGGTTGTGCTTTTCCTGACGCCGGTGACGGCCGCCTGCTTGATTTGGGCGGTGGCTGCGCGGGCGTCGGCGGATTTTGCAATGGCTCCTCCTACGATGAGGATTTGTGCGCCGGCTTCGGCGGCATCGACGATCGTTTCCGAATTGAGGCCGCCGGCAACGGACACCGGAATGTCAACCTCGGGCGCCAGAGCGCGCAGCTTGTCGAACGGGTCCAGGCCCTGCATCTGGTCGTCGATGGGGCAGTGGAGGTAGATGATGTCGGCCCCCCACTCCTGTGCCTGTTTGGCCCGGCCAACAAAATTCTCGACGTTGAGCAGGTCTACGGCCACCTTTATTCCGTAGTTTCGGCCGGTTTCGATGCACTCTCGGATTGTGCTTTCGGAGGCAGCCCCCATGACAACGGCAACGTCTGCTCCTGCCTTTGCTGCCGCTTCGAATTCGATTCTGCCGGCGTCCATCGTTTTGGTATCGGCCACGATTGTGTGGTCGGGGAATTCCCTGCGCAGCGCCCTCACCGCCTCGAGCCCCTCGGCCTTGAGCAGCGGCGTGCCGGCCTCCAGCCAGTCGATGCCGCCGGCCACTGCTTCGCGGGCCACTTTCATGGCGCGCTCCAGCAGCACGAAGTCGAGTGCTACCTGCAGCACCACTTTGCTCTTCTCGTCGATTGTTGCCGTCTCCTTCATTGTCGATGCACCCATGCTACGCTTGCTCCGCGTATGACGCGCCGCAGTTGTCGGATTCCCAGGCTGTGACCTTGTGCACCTTCACGCCGTCGGGCAGGTGCGTTGCCATGTGCTTGAATATCCACTCGGCAACGTTCTCGGTCGTCGGATTCGTTTCCTCGAAGGCGGGCAGTTCGTTGAGGTAGTGATGATCCAGTTCCTTGAGGAGGCCGTCGACGAGCGCCTTGACCTCTCTGAAGTCGACCACCATTCCCATGCGGTCCAAGCGGTCAGCCGTCAAGGCCACGTCCACCCTCCAGTTGTGGCCGTGCAGCCGTTCGCAATCTCCCTGGTAGCCTCTCAGGTTGTGTGCCGCCGCGAAGTGGGATTTGAACAGGAGTTCATACATAGTGTTTCGCAAGCGAAACCGGCCTCTCGGACCGGCGATTTTCCAGCCGAGCACGTCCTACAAGCCTTCTATCTAAGTGTATCACCTAATGGTGATCATTTCAAGACTATTCTCGCCTCATGGCCCAAACTTGCCCGCGTTCACAGCGCTTTTACGATTCGGCCCACTGCCGCCCGCCGGCGAGGGGGCTTCCTTTTGACGCACTTGTGCGCCGCGCCCGCAAGCCGCGCGCCAAAGCCCCATGGTAGTGCCGAAGCATCGCCCCGCTTGCGGCTTTCAATGCTTGATCCCCGTTATCAGATCCAGATCGCCCTCGCCCTTGATCCAGAGGCCGGTGCCGGTGAGTTTCCTGATTTTTTCGGCGGCGTATTCGTATGCCTCGAGGAGCGTGATCTTGCCGTCGCGGTTGGCGTCGCCAGCGCCCTCCAGGGCTTCGATGAAGTAGTGGGTCAGGTAGCCGTAGCCGAGCTTGGCGTTTTCGCGGGCCGCGCCCTCGTAGCCGATGAGAATCCGCCCTTTGCCGCCGATGCCCTCGAACATGTCATGGGTTCCCCGGATTATGATGTCGCCGCTGTAGCAGGCGTCGGCGATCACCAGCACACGTTCGGCGTCCATCTTGAGTATCCGGGCGAACTCGTCCATCCCGACGGCGGTGCCGAAGAGGTTGTGCAGCTTTGCCTTGGCCGGCACGAAGTACTTTTCGTCCTTCTGGATCATGCCGTGTCCGGCAAGGAAGATTATTACCGAGTCTTCCTGCCTGGCTGCCAGGCGGATTTCGCCGAACTTCTCCATGAGAGCAGCCCTTGTGGCGGCTTCGTCAACAAACAACGCGGCATTCGTTTGGTTTATCCCCATGTTTTTCAGGGCAAAAGCATAGAAATCTTCCGCATCTTTGCGAGCGCATTTCAGCTCGTACCCCTCAGGATACGTGTTGATGCCCACCGCGATAAGATGGGTTGTGCCGCGCTTGGGCACGCGGGTGATGGTGCGGATGCGGGTGGCGGACCTGTTCTTGTCGTCGATGGCGGTTACGCGGACGATGTTGGCGCCCATTGTCAGTTCGAGCATGTGGTCGACGACGCGCTCGTCGCCCTGGGTGGTTGGTGCGCCGCTTTTTGCCACGACGTCGATGCTGCGCTTTCCGCCGGGGGTGGCGGTCCGGACGGTCACGTCCTTGATCTTCCCGTCGAGGTCCTTGACGGTAATGGACAGAGCAATTCGCTCGTCGGTGGTGGTGAGGTCGTGGCTTGGTTTTGCAAACATGATGACCGGCGGCTGGTTGCCGAATCTTGTGACTGTTGTCTTTCCGGGGGCGGCGGCCGGTGGTTTTGTCGTCAATGAGCTTGCGACCACCCACAGCGGCTCGATGCGGCCGTCGGGCAGTGCATATTCGACGCGGATCCAGCCGGGCTGCTCCCGGACCGCGCGGAGGTAATAATTCTTTTCGGCCCTGGCAAACTCACTTGCATCTTCCGATGCGCCGGTGCGAAGAACGGTCTCGTCGTCGTTGACCCACATCCGCCGATCGATCCGCCACGAACGTACGGGTTTCCTGGTGTCGAACGCCAGCCTGGTTTTGCCTTTCCTGCTCAGGCTGCAGGCTTCCTCGGTGAGCCTGACGGTTAGCGGCAGTTCCTCGAGCGAGGACCACCTTTTCACTTGCACGTTCACGCTGCGCGTGGCCTGTTTGCCGGGTCGGATGTCGCCGAAATCGAGTGTTGTGTCGCCGTAGACCGTCAGCGACTCGTGCTTTGGCAGGCCCACCTCGAGGCGCACCGCTTGTGCTCGTTCCTTGCCCGTGTTCTTCACTATGAACTCGATGTCGACCGCCTCGCCCTTCTGCACCACGCCGTCGTCGTTGCCCACAACCTTGGCGCTCGCCTCGGGGTTGTCGAGCACGTCCCACGTCCACACCAGGGACGGGCCCTCCAACGCGACGGGATTGAACACCACCACCACTGTCTCGGGCTGGTTGCCGTTAAGCTCCTTGAACGTGAATTCGACCCGTGTTTCGCCCGCGGGTTCCTCCGGCATCGGGTGTCTCAGCACACGACGCTTGCGCTCGCGGGGAGCGATCTTGCCGAAGAGGAGAGGGCGGCTGTCCCACGACGCCACATCCGAGCCGGTGAGCGCGTACAACTGGTAGAGGTCGCCCTTGCCCGTATTTGAAACCGCCACCTCGATGCCGATTTCGTCTTTTCCCTCGATCCTTCCCGAGCGGGAGGTGGCGCCTGCTTCGACGCGCGCATAGGGCCCCAAGGCGGGCGTTCCGCCGGCCCAGTCTATTGCCTGGTCACCTATGGAGAAAGCCGCCGGATGAGCACACTCCCACAGGTTTATGGTGTTGTCGTCGCTGCCCGACGCCAGCAGCTTGCCGTCGGGGCTGAAAGCGACCGACCTGACATCAGCCGTATGCCCGCTGAGTGTGCCAACGCACTGCCCGGCTTCAACATCCCAGAGCTTTATGGTGTTGTCGTCGCTCGACGAGGCCAGCAGGCTGCCGTCGGGGCTGAACGAAACCGCCACAGCATAGCTCGTATGCCCGCTGAGTGCGGCCACGCACTGCCGTGTGCCCACGTCCCACAGCCTTATGATCCTGCTGTCGCTTGCCGAGGCCAGTACCTTGCCGTCGGGGCTGAATGCAATCGACCGGATCCAATCGCCAGGCTGGCTCAGAGCGGCTACAGGCCGCCGTGTGCCCATGTCCCACAGCTTTATGGTATCGTCCCAGCTTCCGGACGCCAACAGGCTGCCGTCGGGACTGAATGCGACCGACCTGACATAAGCCGAATGCCCGCTTAGAGTGACTACGCACTGCCGGGTCGTCACGTCCCACACCATTATGGAGTTGTCTTCGCCGCCCGACGCCAGCAGCTTGCCGTCGGGGCTGAAAGCAACCGAAAAGACAGTACCCGTATGCCCGCTCAGAGTGGCTGCACACAGCCTGGCCTCCACGTCCCACAGCCTGATGGTATTGTCTCTGCCGGCCGACGCCAGAAGGGTTCCGTCGGGACTGAAAGCGACCGACCAGATACCATCCGTATGCCCGCTGAGGGTGGCTATGCACAGCCGGATGTCCGTGTTCCACAGCTTTATGGTGCCGTCAAAGCTTCCCGAGGCCAGGATGCTGCCGACGGGACTGAAGGCAACCGATCCGACCCTGTGTTCATGCCCCTTCGCGGTTGCCACGCAGTAGGGTGCCCCGGCGCTCCATGCTTCGGCCTGGTTGTGCTTGGTCTTCACAACCGCGGCGTGGGCGGCGTGGTCGGTGCTGAAGCGAAAGGCAACATCAGGATTGGAAACAACATGGGACCCGGCGCACCCGCAAAAGAGCAGGGCGAGCGCAATGACGGCCTCGGCCGACACATATCTTCTTGTTTTCTTTTCCTTGAGCATGTCCGGATTCTCCTCGCCACGTGGGCACGGTTTCGTCGTGCGAGGCCGAATGCGCCCGGCCGCGCTCAGCGGTTGTTCTCTGCGTTACGCAGTTCGCGGCACCTCGCCTGCCGCAGGGCTTGTCGTTGCTCGAACAATCGGATGTTAATCAGAGATTAGCCACGGCGCCGAGAAAGCCCTGTAAGTAGCGCACATTATACAGAATCGGCGCAGGCGGTTCAACCCCGATTCCTTAGTTTCGGCGGGCGTGGTGTGCAAGGGATGTGCTTGCGAATCCTGGTTCAGGCTATCGTCTCGACATCCGAATCGTCCTCGTCCTCGTCGTCGTCCTCGTCGTCGATCTGTATTCG